>DAITOW010000386.1:0-2375 GCA_036833965.1 Oleiphilaceae bacterium | reverse complement strand
TCGCTCCGGTGTAGTTGCCGGAAGAGAACGCCAGTTCCAGGTGCGAAAAGCTCTCAGGCTCTGCTGTATTGAGTTTTTGCAGGATCAGCTTGTCGATGGTGTAGCTTTGTCGGTAATGCGGCGTACTGCCTTCGTAAATCAGGTTGATCTTGCCTGTCTCGTTGAGCGTAAAGCTGCCGAGAGAAAAGGCAAAGGCTTGTTCTTCCGCGCTTTGCTCTGCAGAGGGTTCTTTATCCCCTAAAGGCTCTTCTCCGGCTAAAGACTCGTCACTGGCTGAAGGCTCTTTACTCGCTGAGGGCTCCTCACCGGCTAAAGGCTCTTCACTCGCCGCAACCTCAGTCGTTGGTTCTGGCTTGGCTTCTGATTCAGGTTCTGCTTCGGTTTCGGCTTGCAGTGATACCAGGCCAGAGAGTTGCTGGTTCGCATCAATCAGTACATCCGATTGCAGTGCGGCAAGCACGATCGATTCGATACTCAGTGCTTGAGGTTTGTACTGGATTTGACTGATGTCGACGCTGGCAAGTTTGACCAGTGCAGGGCCGTTGTCGGTCTCAGTCTCAGTCTCAGTCTCAGTACTCTCTGAGGTGTCGGCTGTTTGTGCTTCTTCCATTGCCTGGGAAGTTGCTTCGCTATCCTCAGGTTCGAATGCTTTTTGCGAGGCGCGTAGCTCCTTGATCGCAATGCTCTCGATGCTCGCATTTATCGACTCAAGGCTCGGCATCGACAAGGCGATGTTCGGGATATCAATGTCTGCAGCGGCAACAAGAATATCGTTCGAGCCATTCGGGCCGAGCTCCAGATTCTGGCCGTGAATGGCCAGTACACCTTCTGCGCTGATCTCCCCATCCTCAGGGAATATCGCATCGAGTTTGCTGGTGCTGAGCTTCAGGCTGCTTTCGCGCACTTCAATATCAGGCAGGCTCAGATCAACCTGCTGTAGCTCGACATAAGACGGTTCCATCGTCAGCAACATGCCTTTTTCCTTGAGCGTGAGCGTGCCGTTGAGATCAAAATTCAGGTTGCCGCCAAGCTTGCTGATTTCGCTTTCTACCAGATAAGAGAAAGCATTGCCCGCCAACTTGTCGAGGCTGCTCGCAAAGACAATTTGCCCGGTAAGATGTTCGCTTGTGTTTTCCAGATCGATCTCAAGATCAAGCTTGAGGGGGGCGGTATTGAGCAAGGCTTCCAGTCCGAGTCTGCCATTCAAACCTTGTTGCGCCAGTTCAAAACTTGTGACCTGAAGCTCGTTCAGATTGATTTGATGGTTTGATCCCTTATCAAAAATATTGGCAGTAAAGTTATCGATGCCCAGTGCCGGCACAGATAGTGTCCAGCCAGCGATAGTAGAGGCTTGGTCTGTGCCTTCCTCACTTTCCGGCTCTTGCTGTTCGTGTTCATCCGACGGGCCGTTGTTGATCGTGTAGCCCGCAATCGTCAGGGTGTCGTTTGCAGCATCACGATGCACATTCAGCAGGATGTCTTCGAAGCTCAATTCATCGAAGGCAAGTTGATTGGCCATTAACGGCAAAAGGCTGACGTCAATCGCCGCATAGGAGATCCTGGCCTGATACTCATCTGCTGCGCTCTCTTTTGTTGCACTCTCTTTTGCTGCGTTCTCGTGTGCCGCTTCTTCGTTTTGTTGCTCTTCGCCAGTTTGTTGCGGTGTTGCGTCAGCCAGTCCGCGCAAACCGAAATCACGAATCGTGATTGAAGCCTTGAAAGGGTTGAGTCGAATGGAGGTGGCCGGGTCCATCTCCAGGCCGAAATCACTCAGCACCGGCGGTGCATAGTGCCTGACTGCGATTGGGCTAAACGCCCAGACCGCCAGTAACAAGAGAATAACCAGCAGGATGATTGCAGCAAAAATGCGATTCAAAATGGTAAGTACTTTAGACACGTTCCCTGATCCGTAGAAAGAAAGCCAGACGTATGTAACGTCATTATTTAGGCGTCAGACTACCATAAGATAGGGTCCGCGCCATCTGCTTCACAGAAACAAAAATATACCGCGCAAAAGACTAATTATTGACTACTTTAAATCTGCACAGTGGAGAAGTAGGGTTTATGGCCAAACAAGATATTCCAATCGCATTACTGCGACCGGGCATGCATGTCGTAGGGATCGACGTGTCGTGGCTCGATAGCCCGTTCCTAAGACACTCATTCAAGATTCAGGACCCCCAGGACATCAAAAAACTGCTTGATGCGGGCGTAAAGATCGTCACCATTGAGCGCGACAAGAGCGACATTCTCCCCGAAGAGGTAGAAGCTCAAAAAGATAGTGCTGCTGAAGGTTCGACTGCTGGTGATGCGAGGGTAGAACAAGGCAAAGAGGAAGCTGTTGAAGCGAAAGCGGAAGGCACATCCGCAGACGG
>DAITOW010000385.1:0-2376 GCA_036833965.1 Oleiphilaceae bacterium | reverse complement strand
CTGCCAGTATTTAGGCCGCCGTGTAAGTGCCCATCTTCTGTTCTGTCATCGCGACGATCTTTTGCTTCAGTGCGCATATACCATGCACCGGTGGTCATCTCTAGACGGCCTGCTGTGTGCTGGTAACGTGCGAATACATCCCATGCTGGTGAGTCAGCACTCTTGTTCGCGGGAAATTCGTGGCCGCGCCAAAGTTCAGTGCCATAGGTGCTTAGTCCATTTTCGCCATGCCAGTTCATAAACTGTGCCCGGGCGCCAAGATCGCTGAAATGATCACCCAAAAATGCCTGATAGGGCAGAGACGCTTCCGTGAAGTCACGGCCAGCAGGGTGTAAAGGGTTCGCCAGACTAAATGCGCCTTTCATTTTTCCTGCTTCGAGCTTTATGTGACCACTGGTATGCGTCCAGTGATAGCCGGAAAATGCCTGTTCCAGCATCAACTCAAGGTCACTTCCATGACCATGCGCGCCGACTTCTCCGACTGCAAAGACACCATCGATATTCGCCCATGTGTACCGGAGGCTCGCATCATTTATAGCTACGCCACGCTCGCTACCCGTCGCTTCGCCACCCATTAAAACCCCGGGGATCTGCCAAAGTGTTTCGTCGGAAGGTCCTTTGTTCTGTGCGCTAAGGTAGAGCGCGGCATCAAGACTCGACTGAGGCATGTAAAGAAAATCACCGTGTGCTAGCGCTCGTTGTGAGCAGACAAAGGTGAGAGCCAGCGCAAGGGCTGAGACTGCGTAACACCGCAAAGGGAGCCGATTGTAAAAGTACATGATTACTCCCATGGGTTGCTGAATCTAGGGTTAGTGATAAAGTCTTGATCGGTCAGGCTTTCCAGAAAAGCGAGCACGTCTTGTTTGTCTTGAGGGCTCATTTCAAAGCCGTTAACAAAGCTGTCTTTAAACGGATTCTGTCGGCCATCGCCAGCATTTGGTCCTTCGGTAATAACACGTCCTCCAGCCGCGTAGATGTCCAGAACTTCATCGAGCGTTGCGACACTTCCGTCATGCATATATGGCGCAGTAAGGGCAATATTTCGAAGGGAAGGTGCGCGGAACTTCCCCATGTCAGAAGGATCGCCTGTGAGTTCAAACAAGCCAGTATTGTCGGATGGGTAGTCACCTGTTCCGCCAATATTGAACAGGCCTGTGTTATGAAATGGACGATTTATAAACGTCATCGAGCGATCAATAGTTGAGTCACTGAGGTGATAGCCACCGTGGCAGTGAAAGCACTCCAGTTCTTCACTGAAAAACAGGCGTCTGCCTCTGTGTGCGGATTCACTTAGTGCACTGGCGTCGCCTTGCTCAAAACGGTCGAAGGGCGTATTGAAGGACACCATACCGCGCACAAAAGAAGTAATAGCATTACGAATGTTGTTAAAGTCGATTGGATTACCAAGCTCAGGATATGCCGTCGAAAACAATTTCTGATAACGGCTTTCGTCCCTGATCCGTTGCAGGACCTCATCCTTATTGGCATCTGTAACGCCGTGCTCTACGGGGGACTCGCCAAACAGAGGAATCAAGGCTTGTTGTTCCAGAGTTAGCAGGCTGTGGTTGGCCCAGGTTTGAGTGGCATTGTAGGCAGTATTCATTAAACCTTGGGAATTGCGAGCCAAACGCTCTCCCGTTGAGCCAAATGGTGTCGATTGACCATCGGTAAAACCCAACGCCTGTTCATGGCAGGAAGCGCAGGCTTGAGTGCCGTTTCCTGAAAGTCGCTTGTCGTAAAACAAATGGCGTCCAAGCTGGAATTTTGCTTCCGTCATTGGGTTGTTTTCGGGTTCGACAGGCAAGGGGTAGCGCGCCGGAAGCTTCCAGTCAAAAGCGCTCGCGTCAGCGGCGATAGCGCTGTCCTGATAGGTCGTGCTGCTTTCTCCGCAACCGCCAAGGAATATCATCGTAAACGCAACGATCAAAGGTTTAAAAAGAGCGGGGCGCATTAAGCGCACCCCGCTAGAGAGGTAAGCAATCAACATCTTAATTCACACGAAACACGGTTTGAGTGAGTGTTGGATCTGCTTTACCTGTGGAGACGTCCAAGCCCAGAGCCTTAAATGTTTCAACGCATTCCGGATCAGTCGCACCGCCCATACAGCCCGGTTTTCCGCCAAGGTCCTGACTTAGGTTGATGTTGTTTACCAATGCACCGAAGTCCAGAGTGACGGTATCGGCAACCGGGTCGAAACGTTCGAGCTGAATAATGGGACGGTTAGGGCGGTCACAAGTGATGTCTTCGCCTGTTTGAGGGTCTCCGACACAATTGGTGCTACCGAGATGGAAGTTCCAGATGCCTGCGTTAAAAGAAGGGTCGCCCGGGCGCGTTATGCCTCCGGCAGGCGCAACATCAAGGCGCGCAAATTTATAG
>DAITOW010000384.1:0-2383 GCA_036833965.1 Oleiphilaceae bacterium | reverse complement strand
CGTGCCCGGAGCCGACAAAGGGCAGCCGGACGGAGGGCGGCCTTGCAGAGCTTGCATTGGGCTGGCGCGCAACAGCGCGCTGTAATGCTGGGAAGTTGGAAAGTGTTGGTCGTATCTTAGCTGACAAGCGCTGATCGGTTGGTTGAGGACCCTTTCTGTGGGGCTTCGAAAAGCGCACGGGAGGCAGACAGACGTTCTTTTCGTAGTTTTGTTTCCGCCAGCAATGCTCCGGTTGTTCGACTTGAGACAACTCTCGATGGGGGGGCAAGGTGTTCCGAATAGCGTCAGCTTACGAGACTGCGATGATACCAGATGGTATCTTCAAATGGTTGGACAAAACCAAAGGTCTTGGTTTCTTCTAGCAAAACACGGGCAACAAGGAGAGCTTTGCGTACATCTTGGCAATGGGATGTGCCGACACTGCCTTACTGGACGTCGGTTTGAAAACAGGCTTGGTGATTGTTGTCAATTGGAAGGGGAACTGGTACCTACGAAGACGCCTCCTTTTTGTTTTCTGGGGTTGCTTTTCCGGACAAGAGCGTTGAGCAGCGTTCCTCTCAGCGTTGAGATTGCTCCGCAAATTTCTTGTTCAGAGGACCCGCAGTGTGGTTTCCCACGCTGCGGGTTTTCAGTTTCTATGGTCTTTGGGTTGGCATGGAAAACCTAAAGACGGTCCTGTAGTTGTTCGAGTCCACGGACATCTTTCCGCCATGCGCTTCGGCAATTTGCGAGGCTATGAAAAGCCCAAGACCGAGTCCTTTGTTCTGCTCGCCAGGCTCAGCCATGTAAAAAGGTTCAAAAATCGTTTTCAGCTTATCGGGTGGTATCGGTTCGCCCGCGTTCGCGACGCTTAATTCCAAGCAACAGTCTCGGTGGGTGAGCTCAACAAACACCGGAGAGGTTGCGGCGCCATGTGTGATCGCGTTTGCCAGTAGATTTGAGGCAAGTTGTGCAAGTCTGGTTTCGTCGCCGTATATGAAGTCATCAAAATCGAGCGCTTGGATAATTTCTCGATCTTGGTTTGCCAGCGAAACTTCGTCGATAACTTGTTGAATGACCTCGCCTGGGTTAATCCGCTGCGTTGTGGATACATCAAGGCCGCTCCCGAGTTTTGACCTGGCAAAGTCCATTACATCTGAGATCAGTCCCGCCATCCGATCAACGGCACCATCAATTGCTTCAAGCATCTCGCTTGTTCGCTCCGATTGCTCTTCTCGCTTCATAATGTTGGCTGCCGACCGTATCGCGCTGAGTGGATTACGGAGATCGTGTCCGAGCACTGCTACGAATTGCTCTCTCAGAGCTGCTTCCTGCTCTCTAGACTGAAGTGAGGCGGCATTCTGCTTGGCGACAGAAATGTCTCGTGCACTACAAAAGAAATTCTCTCCTTCGGGCACGGCATTCCATGACAGCCAGCGATACGTTCCGTCTTTGTGGCGGTAGCGGTTTTCAAAATTTAGGATCGGCTTGCCGGTCTTGATCTCAGTAAATGCTTTCGCGTTGTTTGAGATGTCATCCGGATGCAGAAAATCAAAGAAGGTTCTTTCCTTGATTTCTTGCGGCTCCCAACCGAGTGTGTGCTGCCATGCGGGATTGGTTTCAACGAAGAAACCACCATGATCCAAGATGCCCAGAAGGTCGGGTGTCACATTCCATGTCAAACTATGGATTTCTAAAGGCGAACTCATGCTTGCTTCCTCCGTGGGCCGGATGAGTTTTTATGCTCCATCATATCCTTATTGGCCCTCACGCAATAGCCTAGTGTGAGGCTATGTTCTGCTCGTCTGCCTAGTTGCACGGATATGAGAGGGTGATGGGAGCCACGCTTGCTCAACCATGGCTTTTTGTTTCGGTTCTCAGGGGTGTTTGCTCTTCTAACAGAGGGGTGCTTATTTGTGGGGTGGTGAGGCCGTTGAAAATTCAGTTTATCCTGCTGACCCATTTCCATCCTTCGAATTTATCCCCCGTTTGTTGAAGGTGAGTGTATCGCTGTAGGGAGGACCACGAGCGGTGACCGGTTACGGCGGCCGCTTGGGGAATTGAGTAGCCCAACTCGAACAAGTGTGATGCGCCTTCGTGGCGTAGATCGTGGAACCGCAGATCTCTGATATCGAGAACTTTGCAGGCGCGCGTGAACCTCGAGGAAATGGTATCGGGGTTGAACGGAAACACCCGGCCATCAGGGCTGAGAGGCATGGACAAGGCGACGTCCATCGCTCGTTGAGGAAGATCACACCAGACGTCATTGCCAAGCTTTGCGCCAGGATGCTTCATGTCTCGGATGAACACCCGGCCATACTCTGGGTCCAAATCACTGCGTAGGATCCTGGTGATTTCGCTTTCCCTCCGAGTGGAGAAAAGGGCGAAGAGAACAATCTTGTGC
>DAITOW010000383.1:0-2393 GCA_036833965.1 Oleiphilaceae bacterium | reverse complement strand
AAGCGCACCCCTAGGTAGGTCGGTCCTCCGTGGCCGACTTATCGGGGGACGGAGCCCCCTCGCTACAGGATTTATTTGGAGCCCCCTCGCTACAAAATTGAAATGAAGCCCCGCTCATATCCGATTCATTACTCTTCCCGATACACTCCCCAGGAAACTGACTACTTAATCCAGAAAGTTCTGTGTCCAGTAGCTCGGTAAATGTTTCGTGTCATCCATAAGCCACGCAACACCAACCTTCTTATGCCCCGGACTCATCACATTCTGGCAGTGCCCCATGTGCCCGGTCCAGGAACTTGCACCGGAATTATTGGTTTTGCCGTCGTTACGCGCACTGGTGTAGCCGAACACGGGAACAATCGCTTGCGCTGCAGCCAACACAAAGGCATTTTGCGCCATGTTATCGGTAATAAAGTGGCCCTGTTGATTGCGACGCTTTTGCTCTGCGGTATTTTTCATGGCCGAGGCGGCAACCGCATCATCCCATGCAACGGGAGGCGCTGCTGCTTGCGTGCCCTCCTGGAACACAACCTTGCCATCCCCTCCGACAAAAGCATCACACCAACGCGCTGTGGAACGGGCGCAGTTGGTTGAGATCACTACTTGATATTGCTGATCGGTATCACTGCCACTATTCGGAATATTCACAATACGGCACCAGTCTGTCGACGCAGCATTGCCACCTGGGGCACCTCCGAATACTGTACCCGCGAGAATTTTAGCCTTGTTCAAGCTGTTAAAATCGACAGGCAAACTAGAGCCCGAATAGCCCTGCAAGGCATTGAAGTCGAAACTGACCTCTCCACTACTTCGATCCAGATGCAAAAAGCTGGGCGCGATATTGATTGCATCGATGATAAAAGGTGTTTGCAAGTCCGCCCATGCTGGCCCGAATAGCTCACCAAGCGTTTGCAGCTTGGATTCCGCCAAAAGCTCCGCACCGTCAAACGTTGCCGACACAGTACCCGCTGCTGTCGTTCCATCAAATATTTCCAGACTTCCCGCAGTAATTTGCAAATTGTCATCCAGGCTCAGGTTGTTAAAACGATAGGCTGCAACGATAGTACCAGTGCAAGAATTGCTGCTGAGCTGATAGGTATACTGCTCCATCGTACCGTTTACGCTTAGCCCGGTTTGATCGCGCGACACACTGACATTGCCATCGGTTTTAATACAACGCCATTCGTTCGCATTCATACTACCATTCAAGAAGACCGTGCCCGACGTTGCGATGTTCAAGGTCTTGCTGATCGATGATCCGGAAGTCGGATACAAACGTTCCGGCTGAAGCTTCACGTTGTTTTGACTACCACCATTTATAAGCGCGCCGCTTTGTTGTGACTCGGCTTTCAACATCAACAGTATGGCCATAAGATTGTGACCATTCTTTGTTTGCTGGCTAGGGTGGCTGGCACTACCTGGCAAAACCTGTTTGATCGGTTGCTGAGAAGGAGAATAATGCGCGCTGTGAGAGGTCGGATCCGGGATCGTTTGGCCCGGAATCGAGGTCGAGCCGACACCGGCCGTACTGGAAGACAATGAACTGCCAGAGAGCGTGCCTGCCGTTACTTGATGGGCGTGATTCGCCATAGGGCTGTTATCTGGCCGACCATCACCGTTCGCATCGGTCGTGTCGAGATTACCACTGCTATCGATTGGAACAAGATGCAGGCTGGCATCCATCGCCAGGGTGTAATCAATATTCTCGGGTGCTGTGGTTTCCAGATAAGACTGGACTGCCGAGGCAACACTAACTGCCTCATGCACTGCAGTTTGTGCCGCCTGGCTTGAACTATCAGGCTGGTCAAAGGTGCCATGTGTTACGAGGCTCTTGGCCAGCAAACGAGCTTTTTTCGCTGCTGCTGTATCGACCCCGGTATAGTCAAAATCAAATTTTTCAGGGTTCAGGTTCAACTTGCGTTCGAGCGCATTAATCGCCTCGGTTTCCGATAAGGAATTGGCCTCTTGCTCGTAGTAATGCAAGGTCGTAAACGGACTGATGACGCTATTATTGCTCCGAGCAATCAAATAAAAGGTGTTTTGAACCGGTGCGTCAGGGTGATCACTATCCACCGTGGTACCCGCCTCTGCCTTGCTGATAATCAGTGCGTCATCAGTCAAGGAGTCCCGGCTAAACGACACCTCACCCAAGGCATTCGTTAGGCCTGTTGGTTCATCTGCATCTTTTTGGAAGTTGCCGTTCAGATCAATCCAGACCTCGGCATTTTCGAGCGGCCCATCGATCACCTTGAAGGTTTTGCTACCGGAGCCACTTGAGCTTCCGCATGCTGAGATAAGAAAAGCGCCCAAAATAACAAGCATAAAACGGATGATCATACGGCCCCCGGCATTTAACGAACGATTGATTTTCAGAACTTTTCCGAGCCTCAAGC
>DAITOW010000382.1:0-2395 GCA_036833965.1 Oleiphilaceae bacterium | reverse complement strand
GCTTCCTGTGACTTCAGCTTGTCGACGGCGCCCAATCGCATTTTCTCGCGCATGTCACTGACTTCCTGGCGCAGGCTATCCACATCACGCGCCTTACACAACACCTCATGCCGCACGCGCTCAAACTCAAGGCCCAATTTCGAATCTCCGGCGACATAACGCGCTCGTACCAAGGCCTGATGCTCCCAGGTCCAGGCATCGTGATGTTGATATTTCTCAAAGGCTGCAAGGGATGACACCAGCATCCCAGAATTGCCGGAAGGACGAAGACGCATATCTACCTCATAGCAACTGCCCTGAGTAGTTTGCGTTGCAAGAATGTGCACCAGACGCTGCCCCAAGCGCGTGTAGAACAACTGATTATTGATCGACTTATCTCCATCGGTCGACCCAAAGTCCTGCGCATCGTAAAGAAAAACCATATCCAGATCGGAGCTGTACCCAAGCTCGATCCCACCCATCTTGCCATAACCCAACACGCCAAAACCTGCACATTCGAGCTCCTCGCTCGCAGTATCAGGGCGACCATGTTTCTGAACAAGATTGCGCCAGGCAATGCCCATTGCGGCCTCAACACACGCCTCCGCCAGCCATGTTAAGTAATCACTTACTTTCATGACAGGCAGCACATCGCTTATCTCGGCTGCCGCAACCCGCAACATATGAGACTGTTTGAAGTTACGCAGACAATCCATCTGCGCCTCCAGATCTTCTTCCGGAATCCGCAGCAAAGACTGCCGCAACTCATCGCTCAATACTTCTCGCGGCGGCGGAGAATATAGAGACTTCGGATCAAGCAAATCATCCAGCACCACCGGCGTTGCGGCGATGTGATCTGCAAACCACTGGCTCTCTGCGCACAGCTTACATAACTGACGCAAAGCCTCAGCGTTTTCGTTCAGCAACACCAAATAAATGGTCCGTCCAAGTACCGCCTGAACAACCTTCAAAACACGCTCAAGCGTCAATGCAGACGCACTGGACTCGACCAGCATATCAAGCAAGCGGGGTAAGAACTCTTTGAAACGGTCGCGCGCCGTTGCCGACATATGTCGAAAGCGCGGCAAGTCATGCAAATCCATCAGCAACTCGGTGCAACGCGCCGGGTCATCGAATCTTGCACTTTCAAATTCAGCCTGCCATGCCTCAATCGTCGCCTCGGGATCCAGCCACAACTGCAGCCAATGAAAGCGCGACTCTTCCTGCTTCGAGCTTGAAGAACTTTCCTCATGCAGAAAGTCATCAAAGATCGTGGTGACGTTCGCGCGCAGTTCCGTCATCCGTGCAATCATCACCTCCCACGACTCTTCCTGCATTGCCGAAACCAAAGCGGCTTTTGCGGACTCATCCTGCGGCAGCAACTGGGTTTGCTGATCCTTGAAGCCCTGAATACCATGCTCCATATCCCGCAGGTAACGGTACGTTTCCAACAATTTTTCGACCCAATCGGCAGGCAGGTACTCGGCCTCGGAAAGCGTCGCGTAAACCGATTGCAAACCGGTATCCTGCAGGCGAGGGTCTCGGCCACCATAAATAAGTTGCGTTGCCTGAGCTATAAATTCAATTTCCCGAATCCCGCCGTTGCCGAGCTTTATATTCTGCTCACCACCCTTGCGATGTACCTCGGATTTGATCAGGCGCTTCATCTCCCGAAGTGCCTCAAAGCTGGAATAGTCCGGGTAACGACGATAAACAAAAGGCTGCACGATCTTTTGAATCAGATAATCCCTATCCTCAGGCAATCCGGTAATAGCACGCGCCTTTAACATCGCAAAGCGTTCCCACTCCCGACCCTGGGTATAAAAGTAATCCTCAAAACTGGCAAAGTTCAGCGCGAGTGCACCGCTGCTACCATACGGCCGCAAACGCATATCAACACGATATACAAAACCGTCGGCG
This sequence comes from Oleiphilaceae bacterium, assembly GCA_036833965.1. Lineage (GTDB taxonomy): Bacteria > Pseudomonadota > Gammaproteobacteria > Pseudomonadales > Oleiphilaceae > PZPK01. Next base: position 496 of record DAITOW010000382.1, on the reverse strand, counting down.
GTACGCGCATCCAGAACATAAATAAGCCGTTGACCAAGCTTGGAGAAAAACTGGTGATTGTCGATCGGCTTTCGCTCATGATCGGTCTCACCACTGGACGGATAGGCAAAGATCAGATCGATATCGGACGAGACATTCAACTCCCTCGCACCAAGCTTGCCCATGCCAAGCACGATCATCTCTTGCTCGCGCCCTTGACGGTCTCTCGGTACGCCGTGTTTGTCACTCAAATGCCTGTGCAACCAAAACAAAGCCTGCTGAATACACACATCTGCCAGTGCCGACGCCTCAGCCAATGTCGAATCGAGAGTTGAACTTGACGTTGAATCATCAGCACCAAGATTACACATATCCCGCCAGATAATGCGCGCCTGCTCGGCATTACGGAATTTCCGCAACACCGTCATCAATTGTTCCTCGGTTTCACAAGCCACAACCTGAGGCGCGAGCAACTCTCTCATCTGCTCCTCGTTGCGTCCAACAAACAGTGGGGAAT
>DAITOW010000381.1:0-2399 GCA_036833965.1 Oleiphilaceae bacterium | reverse complement strand
AACAAACAAATCAATCCACTCTTGATATCGATTAATTGCCAACCCAAAATCAGGATTTTAGTGGCGCGATCACCGGCTCAAGCCCTTCAATTTTGATCTCCAAAGTCATCTCCAAAAGCAGACCTAGTTTGCCACTGGGAAAGCCTTTCTTACGGAACCACAGTAAATATTCTTCCGGAAGATCGATCAAACGGCGTCCGCGGTACTTTCCAAAAGGCATTCGATAGTTAGCAATATCGATGAGCGACTCTTGTTTGAACTCCATGTTTCTATGATGTCCCTAGCTCACGTGCGTTTTAGTCAAACAAGGATAGCAAATCACCGTAGCCCTGCGCGTCCATTTCTGCTTTCGGCACAAAACGCATTGCGGCCGAATTAATGCAGTAACGCATCCCCGTCGGTGCCGGGCCGTCGGTGAAGACGTGCCCCAAATGTGAGTCGGCGTCTTTGCTGCGCACTTCTACGCGGCGCATAAACAGCTTGGTGTCTTCCTTTTCAACAATTTGCTCCATCTTGATCGGCTGATAAAAAGCCGGCCAGCCGGACCCCGAATCATACTTGTGCGTAGAACTGAACAAGGGCTCACCGGAGACTACATCGACATAGATGCCCTCTTCCTTATGATCCCAATACTCATTATCGAAAGCGCGCTCTGTCGCGTCACACTGAGTGACCTGATATTGCAGCTCGTTCAACTGTTCTTTTAGTTTGTCCTTGTTCATCGTCGTAGCACCACCTTAGGTATTGATAATGATCCTCATGGCCTGAAGTTCAAGCCCGGTCTTATCTATATACGACAAGCCCTGCTCTTTTTGATTCCTTAAAAATTGAATTTCTTCTTCGCGAATCAAAGGATTCTTTTGCTGCAAGCTATGCAAACGATGAATCTCTGCGTCCATATCCGAACTTAAGCCCGTTCGCGCCTCTTCGAGCAAACCCGGCAAAGATGCTTCCGCCCGCGTTGTTGCGTGGCCAAGCAAAGACGAAAACTCCCCGCGAATCTCTTTCAGAATCTGCAAGGCCAAGTTACGTTTGATTCCGGAGCTCAACTCGTTCAGCTTTTCATACGGCAATACCGCAGACAAATCCTTACCATCGGCACTGACAACAATCCGCTGCGGGGACAGAGGCAAGTACTTGTCTAATTGCAGGCTCTTCGGTGCCATGCTGTTCACGACAAAAATGGTTTCAAGGAATAGCGTACCAGGCGGAATACCCTTGACCGAAATCTTTGCCAATGCGGCATTGCCCAACTCGCCACTGACCAACTGATCCATCAGGTCGGTCACCATCGGATGCTCCCAGGTGACGAAAGCCATATCCTCCCTCACCAAAGCTTTTTCACGTTGATAGGTGAGGGTCATGCCTTCTTCGGTCAGGCAGGGGAAGTCAGCTGTCAACATGTGCTCACCCGGGTGCAACACCAGCGACCCATCGGACTGATGCTCTTGCTCAACCCCATAGAGGTCATACACGCGCTGCATGTACGCCGACAAGTCCTGACTGCGCTCTTCGGTTTCAAGCAACTCAATGAGCTGGTCTGCTTCATCTCGACGACAGGAATTCAGCTCGAGCAACACATTGCGACCCTGCTGCATTTCCTGCATGAGGTTTTCCTGATGCAAGCGCACTTTTTCGATAAACGCCTGTGCACTTTCAGAATCGAAATCGGCAAGTTCAAGGTATTGCTTCAACTCATCCACATACTCTTGTTGAATCGCATAGCCGGCCGGACAACTTGTTTCGAAAGCATTCAATGCGTGATGGAACCAACGGTACCAGCCCTCACGCTCAGAGCCTTTTACAAAGGGCGCGTGAATCTGCACATCACGCAATTGTCCGATACGATCCAGACGGCCGATCCGTTGCTCCAGCAAATCCGGGTTTTTTGGGAGATCTAACAAGACAAGGTTGCTGGCAAACTGGAAGTTTCGCCCCTCACTACCGATCTCGGAACAAATCAGTGCTTGCGCGCCGTCTTCACGATCGGCGAAATAGGCGGCGGCTCGATCCCGTTCAATAATACTCAGTCCCTCGTAAAAGGCACTCGTTCTGAAGCCCTGACGCAGTCGCAGATATTCTTCAACCACCAGAGCACGCTCGGCACTGGAGCAAATCACCAGTACTTTTTCACCGCGTCGCTCGCTGAGAAAATCAATTAACCAGCAGACCTCTGGGTCATCCGCGATGGAGTTCGAATCCTCTGCCTGCGCTTCCAAAACATGCGGCACCAAAATACGCTGCGGGAAGCCTTCGACCGCGTCACGGGTATTTCGAAACAGAACGCGCCCCGTACCATGTAGATCCAGCAATTCATTGATCAACTCCGGCACTAACTCGGACGCCGGTTTCGACCAATCATAATCTTCGGGAGAGCCGAGAAGCGTCTCAAGATCAGA
>DAITOW010000380.1:0-2402 GCA_036833965.1 Oleiphilaceae bacterium | reverse complement strand
CTTTGGTGCAGGGAATGCACCCGAGACATTGCTGATTATCAAGTATGGATTGATTATTGCCAGTATGACTGCGACCTGCGCGGGGCTCGTTTTCTGGTTGCTACCGGATGTACTGGTGTCATTTTTTGTGGATGAAAATCTCGCGGCTGATCAGTTTCAATCCTTATTCGCGACAGCGAGCCTTTTGCTTCTGGTCGGAGCGATGTTTCAACTGGTTGATGGCTGGCAAGTGGTCCTGATGGGGGTTTTGCGCGGTTTTAAACTTGGTGCATCGCCGACGATTGTGGCGACAATCAGTTATTGGGGGCTAGGATTTCCTGCTGCTTATTTCCTGGGCCAAACTTTCGGCGCGGTCGGTGTTTGGAGCGGCATGGGACTGGGCTTGGGTCTGAGTGCCTTGCTGTTAGGTATTTTGGTAGTGAAGACCTATCGGAAATCTTTCTAGGTTTTAGCGCCTGTCCCTGCAGGAGTATTCGATACTCCATGGTGACCACAAATCCAGCGCCCAGGCGTTGGCATTGTAGAGTAGTAGGTTATCTGCAAGGCCAAATACAAAATCTGAAGGTGTCACTTCGGTAGTAATCTGATTCCATTCAAGGCCAGAACAATCCACCTTCAACTGCATTGGGTTGCTCGCCTCGGCGATCGAAAAAATAGCATGGTGATACCAACGACGATAACGCACGCTACTTGCAGCGTCATACTGTAGACTGGGTATCATGTCGTCATCCGAAAATAGACCGAAACTCCAGTCAAAACCGGCATTGGCATTCGGGTCAGGAACTACTGGGCCATTTTCAAAATGAATGACTGCGCAAGCTTGAAGGCTCAAGATTGCAGCAATGACAGTCAGCTTTTGCGTCACTCTTGAAGTAGGCAATCTATTCATTATTGCGCCACCTTGCGTTCACACCAGACTTTTGCGGTGCGTGGCATATAAATTCCCAGAGTCAGCGTAGTGTAGAGTATATCCATCGGCTCAAACTTTGTTTGCATTTGCACAACCGGACGACCACGACAGATTTGCTGGGTATTAATACGGTGTTCTCCAAGCATGCCCCAGAAAAAGAACGGTTTACTTTCCTTGTAATGAGGGCGATAAAGAAAATCTGCTTTGCCTTGCTCAGTGATCGTGATGGCAGCGCAACCGCCCAGGTTCAGGAGTGCTAATGCCAATAGAAAGGTTCGAAGCGAATTCATTGTTTTTGCTTGGATGCTTGAAAAATTTTGGGCTCATTATACACAGCACCCGGCGAATGCCCCGTGATGCTGTTGTCATTCCTGCATTGACTAAGCAAGCGGATTAGTCTGTTTTTTCCTTCAGATAATCAGTCAGCTGCTTCTTGAGAGTTTTAGGAATCGCTGTGATTGTTAGGGTGTCAGATTGTTCATCGTACAAAATAGTCTGTTGGAACAGGTCAGAGGAAAACGAAAGGCTCAAGCCATTGCCTTTGCCCGACATTCGGACAAGGTGTTTCAGTTTTCGTGTGTCTGGCCTTAACTCGCGGTTAGGCCTTATGTTTGCTTGCTCTTCTGCGAATTCTGCAAAACGCGTTGGCTGGTTTTCATCAATATATCCGGAAAGCTCGGAAAGTGGGACTGCTTCACCAAGTTGCTGCTGTTCGACGCAAAAGTCGTAAGCACGCTGACGCACTTGGGTGGATTCTTCCGGAGAGCTTTGCTTGGTGTAGTTTGAAAGCACCTCCATCAGGGTATCCGTTTCTTTTTGAGTGTCTACGCTACTTTGGAACCCAACGCTTTGAACGAACGCTTCGCCCAGTTTCGCTGCGCCTCTGCCTTTGATTACCGTGAGGTAGGGGGCTTCGTTGTCGCTTGATTGCCATGCTTCCACGTCAACTTTTAAGGCAAGCTCCAATTTGGATGTGTTCAAATAGTCGACTGTGTTCAGGCTCAAATCGCGCTCAAGCATCAAGCCGCTGGCGTCTTCAAGTAAAAAGATCCAGAAACGGTCGCCATCGGCATGATCTTCTTCGATTATCAGCACATGACGCTCAAAAGATTCCGCTGTTTTGTCGACGAGCTCTTTGAGCTGGCCAAGATATTTTTCGCTCAGGCTCAGAAAACTCAAGCTGCCATCTCTGACTTCCTGCAGCCACGGTTTTAGGTGGCTTTCAGCATCGGTCGTTGAAAACTCTCCAAACAGTTTTCCCGCCCTGAATTGGAATAACTTTTTAAGCTGACTGAATAGAGCCTGATGGTCGGCGTTAGCTTGATCGACCAGAGGGCCGTGAGTAACGTTTGAGGGCTGGTCTTCTTGCCAGCGGGATAGTTTATGAAATACGAGATTACGAATTGCCATAATTCTTGTTTTAAACCGCCTAGCTAGGTTTTAGCAAATAGAGCAAAACCGGAGGTTGTGAGGACAACCCCCGGTTCGCACG
>DAITOW010000379.1:0-2415 GCA_036833965.1 Oleiphilaceae bacterium | reverse complement strand
CAGATTGGAAAACAGCGTACATATCTTACTCCGCTTTTTCCGCACAGCCGTATGCTTATTTTTGAGCATTAAGGGTGTGCGCTAAACTAATCATCAATAGGGCGCAGATTCTACAGAAAGGTCGCACCTATGACAAGCCATATTTTGAAAAAATTGGCGAAAAGCTAATCGCCAATGAAAAGTGCCCAGATGATGCCCTTTAACCATGTATTAATCAACGTTTTTTAGTGTATTATTCAGCGATTAAAGTAGATAAGAATACCTTACTAGTTCTAACCTCAGCCGGATTTACAATGGATTTTAAAGCTATCCAAGCACTCACCGCCGATGACATGGCAAAAGTGAACGAAACAATTCACGCCCAACTTAACTCTGATGTATCTTTAATCAACCAACTTGGTTTCTACATCGTTAGTGGTGGCGGAAAACGTATCCGTCCTTTACTTGCCGTTTTATCGGCAAGAGCGTTAGGTTATCAGGGAGAGGCTCACACCACAGCTGCGGCCTTTATTGAGTTCATTCATACTGCAACCTTACTGCACGATGATGTCGTCGATGAATCCGACATGCGTCGTGGCAAAGCAACCGCCAATGCAGCCTTCGGTAACGCTGCCAGTGTATTAGTTGGTGACTTTATTTACACTCGCTCATTTCAGATGATGACAGAGCTAGGATCATTAAAGATCCTTAAGCTAATGAGTGATGCGGTAAATGTGATTGCTGAAGGTGAGGTTCAGCAGCTGATGAACTGCAATGATCCTGACACGACAGAAGAAAGCTACATGCAGGTTATCTACTCTAAAACAGCACGTCTGTTTGAAGCGGCAACACAGATTGGGGCTATCCTGAATGAAGCACCAGCAGAGGTAGAGTTAGCACTACAAAACTATGGTAAGTATCTTGGTACTGCATTCCAGCTCATCGACGATGTGATGGATTACACTTCCGATGGCGAAGAGATGGGCAAAAACGTTGGTGATGATTTAGCTGAAGGCAAACCAACTCTTCCTCTACTCTACGCAATGGAACACGGTACCGAAGAACAGACGCAAATGATTCGTGAAGCGATTGAAAAAGCGAACGGAATGGAACGCCTCAACGATATCCTGGCCGCAATGGAAGAGACAGGTTCACTTGAATACACTCGTAAAAAAGCGTATCAAGAAGCTGATAAAGCAATCGCTGAGCTGGATGTATTAGAGGATTCTGTTTACAAACAGGCGCTGATTACACTGGCGCACATGTCTGTGCACCGCTCTAGTTAAGCCATAGCACAAATACAACAACGGGAACCTTTCGGTTCCCGTTTTCTCTTCTGATGAAGAGCTTATTCCAAAGCAGCATAACGAAGGTAAGCTTGACGCGATATTGCGCGGCCACTCATTATCTTTGAGTTCACCGCAACACCTACCCACCTAATAAAGCTAGCAGTAATATTCGCTTTGCCATAACAAAATTAAATAATTTGCGAGCCAGACATTTCAAATATGAAACCATTTGAAACTGTTACAGCTCTATTTATCTCGTCACAATAGCGTCATCGCTTCGTCACCAATTTCTCATCTAGCTGCAGCCACTCTGTCATCTCATTTTTCTATTCTCAAAAAAAAAACAGCCGTAGCGAGAATAAAATGCAAACATATAGCCCATTTCGTCTTCCTAAAAAAACCCCTTTTCGTTTTGCAGAAACTATCGCGGAATGGGCCACAGGACTCAGCAAACTCGACCAGTTTTACGCGCAGCGCCCCGCTGGTTGTGATACTCAAACCTTTATCAGGTTTACTCTGGAAATACTTGGCATTGACTATCAAGTGAATCAGGGAAGTATCTCTAACATTCCGAGTACTGGCCCAACCGTCATTGTCGCAAACCATCCTCTTGGATGTGTAGAGGGGGTCATCCTCGCTGAGTTGCTGCTCACTCTTCGTCAGGACGTAAAGATTCTGGCTAACCAATACTTAAAAACCGTCCCAGAATTAGATGAACTCTTTATAGGAGTCGACGTTTTTGCCGGGCAAAATTCACGCGTAGCGAATCTGAAAGCCCTGAGACAGGCTCATCAACATCTGGCTGATGGAGGACTGATACTGTTATTCCCCGCCGGAGAGGTGTCGCAACTCATCGACAGCAAAACTCAACGTCTGGAAGACAAGGAGTGGAGCCGTTCTGTGAGTAGTCTAATCAGCAAGTCAGCAGCGACTACCGTGCCTATCTTTATTAACGGTCAAAACTCAAAACGTTTTTACCTTGCTGGCAAGGTTCACCCACTACTACGCACACTTATGCTGGGCAGAGAGTTACTTAATAAATCACAAGAGACCATCCAAATAGCCATCGGCTCAACAATAAAATTTCGTGAAGTAAAAGGACTACCCGAACAGAAAATGGTCAATTACTTGCGACTGAATACTTATC
>DAITOW010000378.1:0-2418 GCA_036833965.1 Oleiphilaceae bacterium | reverse complement strand
AGCCGATACTGTAGAAGAAGCACTTCGTCATATTGAGCTTGCCAAGCTTGCCGGAGAGAAAATCGTGTTCACCAATGGCTGTTTCGACATCTTGCATGCAGGCCATGTTCGCTATCTGGAAAAAGCACGAGCATTGGGTGACCGCCTGGTTCTTGGACTCAACTCCGACGAATCAGTGAAGCGCTTGAAAGGCGAGTCTCGCCCTGTGAACCGCTATGAAGACCGGGCAACCGTTATCGGTGGTCTGGCAAGCGTCGACTGGGTACTCCCATTCGGCGAGATACATGGTGACCAATATGACGATACACCATACTATTTGATTCAGAAGGTGCAGCCGGATGTTCTCGCCAAGGGCGGCGATTACACCGTAGATATGATTGTCGGCGCAGATCTCGTGCAATCAAATGGCGGCAAAGTCGCGGTGATTGAGTTCGTTGATGGCTGCTCAACAACGCGAATTATCGAAAAGATCCAGAATCAAAACGATGATTAAGTAGAACGCGAACAAACAAAGCACCGGGACGATGAGCACGAAGAACCAATCACCTGAATCTATTTGCATCTTGCGCCTCTCGGCACTGGGTGATGTCTGCAACGCGATTGCAGCAGTTCAGGCTATTCAGAAGAGCTTCCCCAAAGCCAGGATCACGTGGATTATCGGCAAGCTTGAGCACAGCTTCGTTCAGGGTTTGCCCGGCGTTGAATTCATCGTCTTTGACAAATCCCGGGGCACAGAAGCTAAATCAGATCTCAAAACAGCAATGCAAGGGCGTTCATTTGATGTGCTTCTGCACATGCAGGTCGCCATGCGTGCAAACTTGCTCACGCGCCTTATTCCGGCAAAACGTAAAATAGGCTACGACTGGAAACGGGCAAAAGAAGGTCACTCGCTGTTTGTCAACGAACACATTGATGCCCTGCCGCCAAAGAGCACAGACCTCCATGTACTGGATAGCTTCATGAGTTTTGCTTTGAAGCTTGGTGCCCAAGAAGATTTTTGTTACCCCCCTCAGTGGAACATCCCCGTCGCGGATGCCGACCGGGAATTCGCGCTCACGCATATTCCTGAAGGGCAGCAAACAATGATCCTCTGCCCGGCGGCAAGCAAAAAGGAGCGCTGCTGGTCAGCGGAGCGTTATGTCGAAACCCTGCACTTTGTGCAGCGCAAAGGTATTAACGTCATTTTGTGTGGCGGGCCAGCCCCTCTCGATCTGGAACTCGCCGGAGAGATTTGCGAAAAGGCACGTATTCCGATTACCAATCTGGTTGGAAAAACTACATTAAAACAGCTGTATGCGCTTCTTGGTCGCGCGCTATTTGTACTGGCACCAGATACTGGCCCCTTGCACATGGCGAATGCCGCTGGCACACCAGTGGTCGGCTTGTACGCGCACTCCAATCCGCAAAGGACAGGCCCTTATAATTATCAGGGCTATGTTGTAGACCATTACAAAGCTCATTTACAGCAGCAATACGGCAAACTCCCTGACCAGGTAAAATGGGGAAAACGCGTCCATGGCTCGGACCTGATGGACAGCATCAGCTGTCAGGAAGTTTTCAAAAAAATCGACCTTCTTCTACTGGAGCTTAAAGCTTAAGTGGATGTCTGGTTATGGCTTGCTGCCGCATTCAGCCTATTCATCGGATGTTGGGTTCAAACGGCGCTTGGCTTTGGCATGGCGGTCATTGCAGCGCCAATCATCGTTATTCTTAACCCCTACTGGGTTCCTGTTGCGCTAACGCTTTGCGCACTGTTTCTGAGCATACTGAACACCTGGAACCAAAGGCACTACCTTGAGCTCAAGGCACTCGTTCTACCCTTCATCACGAGGATACCAGGCACGCTTCTTGGCGCATGGCTTTTACTACAACTTGATGCTCGATCTTTACAGCTATTTGTCGCGGTATGCGTATTTCTAGCCGTCATCATCTCCTACTACGGCAAGCAGTTTGAATACACATCAACGCGCATGGGATTTGCGGCTTTTGTCAGTGGCATTATGGGCACGACCACCTCGATTGGCGGACCTCCGATGGCGCTAGTCATGCAGCATGGCAATCCAAAGAATGTGCGCGCCAACCTCTCGCTGTATTTTGGCTACAGCTGCACAATTAGCATGATCTCCTATGCCTACATCGGCATGCTCGACACACAACTTTTGGCAGAAAGCGCCAGCTTTCTGCCAGTATGCATAGCTGGGTTTGCTTTGGGTATTAAATCCCGGGACTACATTGATGATGGCGCGCGCTTTCGACCATTGCTACTGATGCTTTGCGGTGGCGCTGCGCTCGTCGCTTTGATTGGGGTGTTGTTGTAAGCCAACAACAAAAATTCAAAATCCGCTAAAAGTAAAATGACACAAAGCCATTAACCAAATAGGCATCGTAAAAAATTTCGGGGGACGCCCCCTGTTGTGG
>DAITOW010000377.1:0-2423 GCA_036833965.1 Oleiphilaceae bacterium | reverse complement strand
GGTATTCATGTTTCGCTTCTTCGAAAGACTTGTTAATCCGTTTCCGCCCCAGCACCCCGAAACTGCCCCATCATCCCTTGTTGCGTTTTGCATTCACTTTACCCGTGGAGTTATTCCTCACCTGTTGATCATGGCCATGCTGACAGCCTGCATCGCTGTGATGGAAGTAAGCCTGTTCCGCTTTCTTGGCGAGCTTGTGGATTTATTGACCCAAAATACCCCTTCAACACTATGGGAAGAACATTCAGATACGCTGTTGATTTATGGTGCCATCGTTTTGCTCGTACTGCCCGTCACAGTTCTTCTTCACTCAAGCATTATTCATCAGGCCCTGCTCGGCAATTACCCGATGCGTATTCGGTGGAACACACATCGCTATTTACTAGGCCAAAGCCTCAGCTTCTTCCAGGATGAATTCGCAGGACGCATTGCCACCAAAGTCATGCAGACGGCGCTCTCTGTGCGCGAAGCCGTGATGAAAATGCTTGATGTACTGCTATACGTCTCGGTTTATTTTATTGGAATGGTCAGCGTGCTTGGGCTTTCAGACCCGCTGCTCTGCATACCCTTAATACTCTGGCTCATAGGCTACCTTGGCGCGCTGCGGGTCTTCATACCGAGACTCCGAGAAATTTCCACATTACAAGCCGATGCCCGCTCTGAAATGACCGGAAGCATCGTCGATACTTATACGAATATTTCAACCGTAAAACTCTTTAGCCATGCACAGCGCGAAGCAGATTACGCCAGAAACGCCATGGATGGATTTCTTCAAACCGTCTACCCGCAAATGCGATTGGTCACAAAACTGAATGTCACGGTTTGGCTCCTCAATTCACTTTTACTATTTTCAGTTGCCGCACTATCGATTTACCTGTGGTCGACCGATTCAGTCAGCACGGGTGCCATCGCGGTTGCCATTGGCCTTGCCCTGCGCCTTAACGGCATGTCGCAATGGATTATGTGGGAAGTATCCAATCTCTTTGAAAACATAGGTTCTGTGCAGGACGGCATCAATACCATCGCCCAACCCAAAGCCATTAGGGATAACAGCGATGCAAAACCACTTAACATCACACGCGGAGCCATCGACTTTCAGCATGTCGACTTTGAATACAACGCGGGCGAGCCAGTGCTAAAAGATCTCTCCCTACACATCAATGCCGGTGAAAAAATCGGTTTGGTCGGTCGTTCAGGTGCCGGAAAATCAACATTGGTAAATCTGTTGTTGCGTTTTCACGACCTGAACAAAGGTAGCATTAGCATTGATGACCAGGACATCAACCAAGTGCAGCAAGAAAGCCTTAGAGCCCAAATAGGAGTAGTCACCCAAGACACCTCATTACTCCATCGCTCTGTCTTCGATAACATTACCTATGGTCGACCCAATGCATCGCTTGAAGAAGTCATCAGCGCAGCCAAAAAAGCCGAAGCGCACAAGTTTATTCAAAGCCTGAGTGATGCCAAAGGACGCACTGCTTATGAAGCACACGTTGGAGAACGCGGCGTAAAGCTGAGTGGTGGACAGAGACAGCGTATCGCCATCGCGCGCGTACTACTAAAAGACGCCCCCATTCTGGTGTTGGATGAGGCAACCTCTGCCCTTGACTCAGAAGTCGAAGCGGCGATACAGGAAAGTCTTTACAAGCTCATGGAAGGAAAGACCGTCATCGCAATCGCGCACCGTCTTTCTACCATTGCAGCAATGGATCGTCTCATCGTTATCGATGAAGGACAAATCATTGAGCAAGGCACGCATGCCGAGTTAATAACCCGGAATGGCGTCTATGCGCAGCTTTGGCAGCGTCAGTCAGGTGGATTTATTGGCGACTGACTTGTTCAGTGCACTCCAAAGTAACTGGTCAAAATGATAGACTTGACTGGTTCCCCCTAACAACTTGCTTATGCCAACCTTGGTCATTTCAAAGGCGCAGCTTTGCTTATTCTTGATTCTAAAATCTGTGGAAAAAACCATGAAAAAAACCGGTCTTTCTGTCGCGCTTATTGCAACCGCGCTTTGTTCTTCGTCCACCTTCGCTGCAGATGCAGCAGACATATATGTTGCCGCTTCGTACAACCACCTAAGTATTGACTTCAATAATGCCGATGTGGACGACACCGAAGGTGTGGGCCTTTTATTCGGAATTGATTTCCCGGAAAACCTGGCCTTTGAAGCCGAATATATCAATAGCGGCAAAACCCACATGGACTACAAGGTAGGCTCCATCCAATCAGCCAAAATGCAAGTACAAAGCTTGGCCATGTATGGCGTATTTCGAACCGACGGAAAAATATATTTTAAAGGCCGCGCTGGGATCTCAACCAGCCTGATCGATATTTCCCGCATTCAGTGCTCCGGCAGTTTTTGCGTGAACGACATTTATGATACTAACCTCGGTTTTGCCTTCAGCGCAGGTGGTGGA
>DAITOW010000376.1:0-2438 GCA_036833965.1 Oleiphilaceae bacterium | reverse complement strand
CCAGTCGTCCGATGCACTGTGATCTGTTTTCTCGATAATAATACCTGCACCAACCGTTACGTTGGTAAGGCTATCGACAATGATAAAAGAGCCGGTGTACTTACTTTGATCGTATGGATCAAAAACCAGTTGTTGACTAAGCATCAGTTCGCAGGTGGAAATACTGTTGAGGGTAAGAGCATCCGCTTCCTGTTTTTCAAAGGTATTGACGTCAACGGTATGTGCGATTTTCCGAATGGAGCCTGAAGCTGTGCTGGAACCGAGCTTGATATCAATGAGTTTGCCTGGCGCAAGTGGTGTTTCGCTCATCCAGACGACGTTTGCCAGAAAGCTTTGGCTGACACTTGGTATGCTATCTGATTTGACCAGTACGTCGCCGCGAGAAACGTCAATTTCATCGTTCAAGGTTAGGGTGATTGCTTGCCCTGCAAAGGCATTCTGCAAGTCACCCTCAAAGGTAACGATGGACTTTACTGTGCTTCGCTTGTTTGAGGGTAGAGCGATGATCTCGTCACCCTGATTGATCTCTCCAGAAGCAATCGTTCCGCAGAAACCACGGAAGTTCAGGTTCGGGCGGTTGACGTACTGGACGGGAAGTCGGAAATCATTAAAGTTCTTATCGTTTGAAATCTGAACATTTTCAAGTATTTCCATCAAGGGCTCACCCTTGAACCATGGAGTTAGTTCGCTATTGCTCAGTACGTTAGTGCCTTTCAGAGCGGAAAGCGGAACGAAACGGATGTCGTGCAGATCAAGTTGCGAAGCGAAACTCAGGTAGTCTTCCTTAATCTCGTTGAAACGTGCTTCGTCGTAGTCCACCAGATCCATCTTATTGATCGCAACAACAACGTGTTTTATGCCGAGCAGGGAGGCGATAAAACTGTGTCGGCGAGTTTGTGTCAGGACGCCCTGGCGCGCATCAATAAGGATAATTGCCAGATCTGCTGTAGACGCACCTGTAGCCATGTTACGAGTATATTGCTCGTGTCCGGGCGTGTCTGCGATGATGAACTTGCGCTTGGCGGTAGAAAAATAGCGATAGGCGACATCAATGGTAATCCCTTGCTCACGCTCTGCCTGAAGTCCATCCACTAAAAGCGCAAGATCTAACTCGCCCTCGTTCGTACCGCTTTTTACGCTATCTTTGCGTATCGCTTCAAGCTGATCTTCATAGATCATTTTGGAATCATGGAGCAAGCGGCCAATCAGGGTGCTTTTGCCATCGTCAACGCTTCCGCAGGTGAGTAGGCGCAATAACTCTTTTCTTTCGTGTTGTTTAAGGTATTCGTTGATGTCTTCACTAATTAATTCTGATTGGTGTGACATGTAATGCTCTCTAGTATTGTCGGATCGGAACGTCGTCCGTCCTGATTTCGTTTTTAAAACCCGTTGATCTTGATGCGTTGCTTAAAAGTGAGCCAGAAGGACACTTTTTAAAAGTAACCTTCTCGTTTCTTCTGCTCCATTGAACCGGCCTGATCATGATCGATAACCCGGCCTTGGCGCTCGGAGCTCGTGGTTAAAAGCATTTCCTGAATAATGTCAGTCAGTGTATCGGCTTCGGATTCAACCGCGCCTGTCAGCGGATAGCAGCCCAATGTCCGGAAGCGGACGGATTTCATTTCAGGTACTTCGCCGTCCCTTAATGGCATGCGCTCATCGTCTACCATGATAAGTGTGCCGTCCCTTTCGACAACCGGGCGCTTTGCTGCAAAGTAGAGTGGCACAAGCTCAATGCCCTCAAGATGAATGTATTGCCAGATATCCAGCTCGGTCCAATTAGAAAGCGGAAATACTCGAATGCTCTCGCCTTTGTTAATTTTTCCGTTGTAGATATTCCAGAGTTCCGGACGCTGGTTTTTGGGGTCCCAGCGGTGGTTCTCGTCCCTGAAGGAATAAACGCGTTCTTTGGCGCGAGACTTTTCTTCGTCCCGACGCGCACCGCCAAAGGCAGCATCAAACTTGTATTTATTCAGGGCTTGTTTTAAAGCCTGGGTTTTCATAATGTCAGTGTGCTTGGCGCTGCCGTGAGTAAAAGGCCCGACGCCAGCTTCCACGCCCTCCTGATTCGTATGAACGATCAGGTCGAACCCGTACTTTGCAACCGTCTCATCCCGAAACGTAATCATCTCCTTGAATTTCCACGTAGTGTCAACGTGCATCAGCGGAAATGGAGGCTTGCCCGGTGCGAAAGCTTTTCGAGCCAGATGCAGCATTACCGCAGAGTCTTTGCCGATCGAGTAAAGCATTACAGGGTTGTCGAATTCTGCCGCAACTTCTCGAATGATATGAATGCTTTCGGCTTCGAGTTGTTTCAGGTGCGTCATTTTATGGTCAGACATGGTGTGGGTATCTCATAGCTAAGACAAAATTATCGAAAATATGTATGCAACTATACCAGAAATCTATATTCCCAAAGAAGCTTTATGAAAGGCTGG
>DAITOW010000375.1:0-2458 GCA_036833965.1 Oleiphilaceae bacterium | reverse complement strand
TCCCTATAGAAGGTGACGAGAATAATCGCATCATTGATCACGATACCCGAAAGCCCGAAGAAGCCAAACCAGGACAACATTGTGAGGTTTAGGCCAAGCAGCCAATGGCCAAGAATCGCGCCTGAAATGCCAAGCGGGATGGCGAGAATGACAGCAAGCGGCCAGGAATAGGAACCAAATACCCAAGCCAAAATAATGTAGATCAAGGTGAAGCCAATTGACGCGCCAAGTATCATCTCTGAGCCGGTTTTGCGCTGCTCTTCGGCACGCCCCTTCAATTCGAAGCTTAATCCATAACGGGCAGCGAGCTCAGGAAGATAGGCCTCACTAATGTCGTCAAGTACGACATTCGCATTGTTTTGGCTACTATCAACACCTGCAGTAACCCGAAGTCCGAATTTGCCATCGGTGTGACGGACCAATTCCAGTCCTTTACGACTCTCCAGATTGACTACGTTGTCCAATCTCACTGTTGAGCCTTGTTTTGTGACGATAGGAAAGCCATTAAGCGTTCGGGAGGCATGACGCTCTGCGTCGGGCAGCATAATGCGAACTTCGACTTCTTCATTTTCATCGTAAAACACTTGCAGTAACTGCCCGTCAAACCCGGCGCGTAATTGTTTGCCAATGTCGCTGACCGTCAAGCCCAAGGCTTCCCCTTGCGGAGTTAAGGAATAAAGAAACTGGCTTTTGCCATAGGGGATGTCGTCCTGAATATCATTAACACCGACGTAGCCTTTGAGTTTTTCCTGCAGCTCTTCGCTTGCGGCTTTTAGAACTTCCGCTCCCTGACCAGTAAGAAAAATATCGATATCCTTACCGGGCGGGCCTCCTCTTGGGCTGGTGATGCTTAGTTGTTCCAGTCCATCCGGAAGTACCAGTTCGGCTTTCCAGGCAGCAATCAATTCCGGGTTACGTACCTCTCGGGCATCAGGTGTGACGGTCTCAACGTGCAAAGAGGCGTATTGTTCACCTTGTTGATAGTTTTGCCCTCCGTCTAGGGTTGCCTGATTGATCCGGAGTACAGCGTGAATGATGAGATCTTCTTCGCGCTGATACTTATCCAGAAGTTTATCGTTTGCTACCCAAAGTGCTTGCTCCATTTGTTTGGCAAACGCACGCACTTCATCAGGCGGGGTTCCAGAGGCGAATTTAACGTTGCCTAGCAGTACCTGATTTTCGGGCTGAGGTAAGAATTCAAATTGGATGCGGCCAGATAGAATCAGGGTGATTGAAACGAAGAATACAGCGATAGCAAGTGTGAGGGTTGTACCACGATTGCGCATAGCTTTCTCGGATAGCTCCCGAAACGGGCCGTCGCGAAATGCATTAAAGCGTCGGTCGACGCCTTGACGGAAGCGGCTTTCCCTGGCGTTGTGCCCCATCTTTTTCAGGCTGTGGTGCAGGTGGCCCGGCATAATCAGGAAACACTCGATGACCGAGGCGATGATCACGCAAATAATAACGAGTGGAATAGCAAACAGGATGTTGCCGATAATTCCGCTAATAATCATCAACGGCAGAAAGGCCGAGATGGTGGTTAGGGAAGAGGACATGACAGGAACGAACATGCGTCTGGCGCCGCCCTCCGCCGCTTGCAGTGCGCCTTCGCCACGCTGAAAGTGGGTCAGGGCATCCTCGCCCACCACGATGGCGTCATCCACGATGATGCCCAGAGCCATAATCAGTGCAAACATACTGACCATGTTGATGCTGCCACCAAGGGCATGCATGACGGCGAGAGTACCTGCGAACGAAACCGGAATACCGATCGTTACCCAGAACGCAACACGACCATTCAGCAAAATAAATAAAATGGCGACCACCAGAACCAAACCACCCAAACCGTTCTTGATCAGCAGGTTGATCCGGTCTTCAATCAGAACGTAGGCTTCATTGTACGAGTCGAGATGCATGGTAGGGGGCAACGTCTCCCTGGCTTCATCCAACCAGCGATTGAAAATCTCTGCTGCCTTTAGCGTGTCCGAGCTTTGGGTTCGAAGAATCCGCATTAGAACCGCGGGGCGGTCTTTATAAAAGACTTCGACCTGTTTTTCCTTGTTTCGTCGTTCTACGTCTGCGAAGTCGCCCAAACGCAATTTCTCGCTGGAGCGTGCCGTCAGTATGGTGAGCTCTTTAAAACCATCGGCATCGCGTCGCTGTTCAACACTGCGCAGCTCTCGGGCCACTTCATTTTTAGCAGAAGTTCCCGCCGGTATGTCCTGACTGGCATTGACGATTGCCTGGCCAAGTGCTGGCAGCGACTCGCCTAGTCGGATGATATCGAGGGTGGATACCTGAAGAGCGATTTCCTGATCCGGAACGCCAATCAGATCTACCTTTGAAATCCCTCGCGCTAAAAGATCGCGTTCAAATTCATAGGCTATATTCCTCAGTTCGCTCAGTGGGGCATCGGCCGAGAGAATCAGCGTCGCAACATCTTCGTTAAGCACAACTT
>DAITOW010000374.1:0-2465 GCA_036833965.1 Oleiphilaceae bacterium | reverse complement strand
ACCTACAATAGCTCTACTCCAGCCAAGGCTGACAAACAAAATAAAAGGAATGATTGCATGACCGTCGACAAATTTGCCGCCCAGATCATACGCTGGCGATGGGTCATTATTGTCCTTACCCTGTTAGTTGTCGGTGTGATCGCCAGCGGAATTACCAATATTGGTTTCAGTTCAAACTACCGCGTATTCTTTTCTTCAGACAATGAGCAACTCGTCGCCTTTGAAACTATTCAAAATACCTACTCAAAGTCCGACAACGTTCTTATCGTTGTTGAGCCTGAGGATGGCGAAGTATTTACTCGGGACGTTTTGGCGGCAGTAAAAGAGTTAACAGAACGGAGCTGGCAGCTACCCTATTCACCCCGCGTCGACTCAATCACAAATTACCAACATACGAGGGCTGAGGAAGACGATTTAATCGTTACCGACCTGGTTGAATTTCCCGAAGACGTGGATTTGGAATACGTCAGGAACGTCGCGCTCAGCGAGCCTCTTCTCGTCAAAAGACTGATCTCTCCCGAAGCCCATGTCACCGCAATTAACGTCACAGTGCAGCTTCCGCAAGCAAGCGAATCTGAAATGCCCGAGGTGGTGGCCGCAGCGAGAGAACTGGCCGCGACGTTTGAGCAAGAATACCCGTCAATTTCAATTTATTTGACAGGCAGTGTCATGTTGGGCAACGCCTTTTCCGAGTCAGCCCAGCAAGACATGAAAAACCTTATGCCGATCATGCTGGGAGTCATTATTGTAACTCTTTGGCTTCTTTTAAGATCTTTTACCGGCACAATCGCGACAGTTCTTGTCATTTTCCTTTCCGTTTTAAGCGCAATGGGTTTGTTTGGCCACCTCGGGTGGACCCTGACCGGCCCCTCAACTAGCGCGCCAACTGTGATTACGACCATGGCCGTCGCAGACTGCGTCCATATTCTGGTCTCATTCCTGTTTAACCTGCGGCAAGGCATGCGCAAACATGCTGCAATGCAAGAGAGTATCCGCATTAATCTGCAGCCGGTATTTATTACCAGCCTAACGACAGTGCTTGGCTTCATGACAATGAACTTTTCTGAAGTGCCTCCATTCAGGGATCTCGGCAATACCGTCGCCATGGGTGTTATTGCGGCATTTTTCTTGTCTGTGTTCTTCTTGCCTGCGTTGGTGTGTGTATTACCGATCTCAGCCAAAAAACAGGCACAGAGACAGAGCAAAGCAATGGATTCTCTGGCCAGTTTCATCATTAACAATCGTCGCAGCGTGCTGATTGCCTCGGGAATCATCACGATTGCTTTGTTCGCGTTGATACCGACTAACCAGATCAATGACGACTTTGTAGGTTACTTCAAGGAATCTGTTGAATTTCGCGCAGACACCGAGTTCACGGCGGATAACCTCACGGGCATGTACAACATTGCCTATTCTCTGGAACAAGGCGAAAGTAATGGCATCAGCACCCCCGAGTTTCTTCGTCAGGTAGAAGTCTTTACAGATTGGCTAAAAGCACGAGACGAAGTAACGAACGTTGAGACCATTACCGAAATCTTCAAACGCCTGAACAAGAACATGCACGGAGATGACCCTGCATACTTCAAGCTCCCACAAAGTAAAGAGTTGGCAGCCCAATATCTTTTGCTTTACGAAATGTCACTACCGTACGGTCTCGATCTGAACAACCAGCTAAATGTCGACAAATCCTCAGTGCGCATATTGATCACAATGAACAATATCGAGACTTCGCAAACTCTGAAACTGGAACAGGAAATCGCGCAATGGCTCGATAACAATACCGACATTGCGACCTATTATGCAGCTAGCCCCAACCTCATGTTCTCCCACATAGGTAAACGTAACGTCGATAGCATGGTATTAGGCGTTGGCTATGCCCTGATCGTGATCGTCGCCATTATGTGCATTGTGCTTCGCTCAATGAAACTTGGCGCGATCAGCGTAATTCCGAATATCGTTCCGATTGGCGCAACCTTCGGCATATGGGGTGTGATGCAAGGCGATGTGGGAATTTCTATTGGAACAGGCGTAGGTATGATTCTGGGCATCGTCATCGACAACACCGTACACTTTCTCAGTAAATATCAGCGCGCACGCAGGGAAAAAGATTACTCAAGCGAGGAGGCCGTCCGCTACGCCTTTTCTATGGTGGGTACAGCCTTGTGGGTCACAACCTTCGTCCTTGTCGCAGGCTTTATGGTCCTTGCATTGTCAGACTTCAACATGAACGCTTATATGGGCATTTTCACGGCATGTACGATTACACTGGCTCTGATATTCGATTTCTTTGCATTACCCGCTTTGCTCCTATGGTTCGACAAACACAAAAACGAAAGCTCGCTGGACAGTGACAGGGATTTGGCAACGAAAAGTAAATGATTTTGACTACGTCTGCTGTTAACGCTTATTCGGGGCGAGAACACTCGCCTCTGGAACGGTCCAGACGGCAACGTATTTTCCAGAGA
>DAITOW010000373.1:0-2475 GCA_036833965.1 Oleiphilaceae bacterium | reverse complement strand
GGGAATTATAGCGCCCACACGCTTTGAATTATAGCGGTATTTTGTCTGTTTTTTGTCCGTAGCTTGGGCGCGGTGACTCAGTATTTGAGTCGCTTTTGCAAGCGAATGTTTGCTATGATTTCGCGCCGTTACAATTACTCAGGAAGTTCCCGATTTTTATATGCAGAGCAAGCTTACATACAAAATAATTTTTTATAATCAGGACGAAGTGTTTGAGATTTTTGCTTCGCACGTGTTTCCGTCCGATATGTATGGTTTCATAGAGGTTGAAGAGATACTTTTTGGAGAGCGCTCGCAGTTACTTGTTGATCCGAGCGAAGAGAAGCTCAAGAATGAATTTGCGGGAGTTAAAAGGACATTCATCCCGATGAATGCAATCGTACGAATCGATGAGGTTGAGCATTGCGGGACGGCGAAAATAAAGCCGGGTCAGATAGCTCAGTTCCCAGGCGGTTCCGGAGCGAAAAAATAACGATAGTTAGGAGAGAGTGATGGGTATGTCTATGCTTCGTTTTGCGCCTATATACGCAGGTTTGCTAGCGATTTTAATTATTTTTCTGGGATATCGGGTGACGACGTTCCGTCGTGCCGAGAAGAAAAGCACTGAACAGCACGACTGCTCGGTTTCAATGCGTCTGGCAGTGCGTGCGCATGCGAACGCACTGGAGAACGTGCCAATCGCTTTAATCATGCTGTTGATGTTGGAATTGAATCACCTGAATCCGATACTGACCAATATACTGGGAATTATGTTGGTGGTTGGTCGAGTATTGCATGCTTGGGGTCTGTCTCGTTTTGATGGTCCTAGCTTTGGTCGATTCTATGGGATGATTCTAACCTGGCTTTCAATGCTTGGAATGGCTGTTCTGAACATCTGGATTATTGCCCTACGTCCCTTTGTTGTATGACGCCAGAGCGGTTCAGCAAACTAAGGCAAACGCTTGATCGCCGCCAACCTGATTTGACGGTGTTGGCTGAACAAATCCATAAACCTCGCAATATCGCGGCGCTCGTGCGAACAGGCGACGCCGTCGGAATGCACGAGCTACACATGGTTTGGCCATGGGAAGAGCATCGTCCATATTCCGGCACGGCAATGGGGAGTGATCGCTGGGTGAATGTCCGGCGTCACGAATCTTTGGAAGAAGGTATTGGCTACCTTCAGGATCAATCATACAAAGTATATGCTGCGCATTTGTCCGAAGAAGCGCTGGATTATCGGGAAGTTGACTACACGGTTCCCTGTGCAATTCTCGTAGGCAATGAAAAACAGGGAGTGAGCGATGCTGCTGCGCAATTGGCGGATGAGCACATTGTGATTCCGATGATGGGTATGGTTGAGTCGTTCAATGTATCGGTTGCCGCAGCGATCATCTTAAGTGAGGCGCAACGACAGCGACAGCAAGCGGGCATGTACAGCACGCCGCGTTTGGATGAAGGCGAATATTGGAAAACGTTTTTCAGATGGGCGCATCCCAAGATCGCAAAGTATTGCCATGACAATAATTTAGACTACCCTCCAATTTCACCTGACGATGGTGAGATTATAAATCCCTCTGAATGGTACGCGCGTGTTCGCGCCGAAAATCTGGATACGAAAACCAAGTGATTACAAAGCTGATTAAGCTGGCTGTGCCAATGATCGTTGGTCAGTTGGCCTTTGCCTCAATGGGGTTTGTTGATACGGTTTTGCTTGGCAGGCTTGGAGTAGAGGTTCTGGCAGGTGGAGCGCTCGGCACCATGGTGTTCCAGTTTTTTCATATCGTTGGCATAGGCGTGCTCACCGCGACAGCAAACCTGATCGCTTTTGAATTTGGCCAGAGCAGAGCGGAGGGAATACATACTGCCTTACTATCGGGTGTTTGCTCGGTGCTCGTCTTGTCGCTTGTGTTTGGGCTAATTATTGCCAATGCCGAACCAATTCTTTTAATGCTGGGGCAGGATCCAGAGATCCTGACAATTACCTCGAGCTATCTTGATGTTGTGGTTTGGGCGCTGTTGCCTGCATTTTCATTTATCCTGCTTCGGAGTCTGGCACTCGGCCTTGGTGATTCAAGCGCTGTGTTACCGGTGAGTATTATCGCAGCTGTGTCGAATTACCCGATCAGCTATGCCCTGATGACAGGTAGCTTTGGTTTGCCCGAAATGGGAGTGCGCGGTGTGGCAGCCGGGACCTTAATCGTCTCGATTATGATGGCGATTGCGATGGCTTTATTCATTTACCAAAAAGAGGCGTTTAAGCCGTTCAAGTTTTGGCGGGACTGGAAGCACTTTAAGGTATCAAGTGTCGTTGAAACCTATCGTCTTGGGGTTCAAATAGCGATAGCTCACGCCATGGAAGTGGGAATGTTTTCTGCGGCTGCGCTTCTGGTTGGTGCTATGGGGGCTGAGGCCTTGGCGGCGCATCAAATCGTTTTGCAGTGTATTACTCTTTCTTTTATGTTGCCCCTAGGTCTTTCGCAAGCGGTTTCCGTG
>DAITOW010000372.1:0-2477 GCA_036833965.1 Oleiphilaceae bacterium | reverse complement strand
TACCTTTTCTGATGGTTAAACTTATTGGTCAACGTCATTACTAAGATGTCGTTGTGTCAAACATTTATACCGACAATTTTTCGCTAAGGTTTTGTTATTAATGAATGTTTTGTACCAGCGGGTCCTGTATTGTACGAACGGTACAAAAATCTTAGTGACTGGATAAAGCCACTCAATGACGGAGTGATCTGAAATTGAATCAACACTTTACGTTGGGGAATATAAACCCAAAAATTTACTTCTTAGGTGTCGCCAGCTGCATAGGGTTTGTTATTGCTTGGCTAAATCGAGATGGATCAAGTCTGGCCCTAATCCAACTACTAATTATTTGGCAAGCCCAAACTGTTGGAGCGATCATCAGTGTTGTTTTGACGCATATTCAGTTAGTTAAGCTCAAGATAGTCGGAGGGATGAACAAATGGTGGCAACTAGCGGTATCAGGTTTGATCGGCAGTATACTATTTGCTCCTTTCGGATTGATGATTGATATCTATTTGGCTGAAGAGCCAAGTCCTCTTTACATCGCGAGTGAATTACTTGATGAGTTTCTTGGACTTGCACCCCCGCTAATTTTCGTCTGGATTGCTATGAATGCTCCTTGGCTGTTGGGTTATAGGATTTACCACAACCCAGACTTTCAAACGGCTAATGACTCTCGCGACATCATCGAAGAAGCTGAGACGGGGGTTACGCATCCAGAAAGCGAGCTTGAGGACCCTTCTCCCGCTTCAAATCGGGTAGCATCGGAAGACTTTTTCAGTCTTTTGCCTGCAGATATCGGTCGGGAGATTATTCACATGGAAGCGGAGCTACATTACTTGAAGGTAGAAACTATGTCAGGAGAGGCATTGATTCTTTATAACATAAAAGACGCAGCGAGCTTGTTTGATTCCTCCGATGGCATTCTATGCCATAGATCCCATTGGGTCTCCAAGTATCATATTTCGGCTTTTCAGCAAGTGGGACGTTGCGGTGAATTGACACTAACAAACGGCGTTAAAGTTCCGGTCAGCAAGAGAAAGCTAGCTGAGTACAAAGCTTGGTCAGCAAATTATAGGTCGGCTGATAACATCGATGCGACGACCAATTGAATTCAAATAAAGTTCGTGTCGTCATTGTGTTACGAACTCCCCATACACGACAAATAAGACGCTTCGGTAAATTCGTCTATAACGCGAATTTTATCCACGCTTGCTGGTTCAATAAGCGTGATCAATGTCATCAATGTCATCAAAAAGATAATGGTCATCACTTCCTGTCCATTTGATCACCATTTGCTGTCGTAACCGTGTAATACATCAATTCTCCGCTACTCAAGCTCACCGCCCGCGGACGTTTTCTTGTTGTTTAAAAGCATAAAGCCGAGAAAGTTATAAATCTGAACTGAGCGAGCCAATCTTTTGACTTTTCGCGCTAGCTGAAATAACAATGCATTACGCCGACAACATTAATGAAAACCTGCGAATGACACCGTACTAGCCTCAGCATCTCGAATACTTTGGAGGACACTTATAGCTAATAATGTTGATCCGGAAATTGTGTTTATCGAAGCGGGGTTAGGTCCGACGAAGGTGCACGAACCTGACGACATTGGCATCCCTAAGCATGACTCGGAAGGCCGCGTCATCTGTGCGGAATTCGACGACTATTATCTGGTGACGGTCTACACCCCCAACTCAGGCAGCGAACTCAAACGCCTGGCTTATCGCCAAACCTGGGATGCCGACTTTCTGAATTACCTGAAAACACTGGAGCAAAGCAAACCGGTGATCGTCTGCGGAGATTTGAATGTCGCACACAAGGACATTGATCTGGCGCGACCAAAACCGAATTACAATAAAAGCGCAGGCTACATGCAGGAAGAAATTGACGGCATGGACAACTATCACGCAGCAGGCTTTGTCGATAGCTTCCGTTCACTCAACAAGTATACCTGGTGGAGCTATCGGGCAGGCGCACGACAAAAAAATGTAGGATGGAGGATTGATTACTTCCTAGTCTCCGAAGCCTTGAAGGAAAGAATCAAAACGGCAGATATCTTTGACCAGATCATGGGCTCTGACCACTGCCCTGTTTTGTTAGAGATTTAAATTGCCTGACCGGCCGCCTTTGGTCAGACGCAAACACCAAGAACAAAAAGCAAAGGGCCAAAATTGACCGACTATCTGTTCGAATATGCCAGTCTCTTTGCGATTGCATTTATTGCCGCCACAATTCTACCTGCATATTCGGAGGTAGTGGTTGTTGGAATGGCTGCTGCGGGTCGAGATCCGTTCGCAATCTGGGCGGTCGCATCAACTGGAAATAC
The DNA here is from genome assembly GCA_036833965.1 of Oleiphilaceae bacterium. Taxonomy (GTDB): domain Bacteria; phylum Pseudomonadota; class Gammaproteobacteria; order Pseudomonadales; family Oleiphilaceae; genus PZPK01. The sequence goes on along the minus strand of DAITOW010000372.1, from coordinate 169 downwards.
TTTGGGGTCAGCAGTTAACTGGCTTTTGGGGCGATACATGCTGCATTTCCAAAACCGCAGCTGGTTCCCGTTCAACTCCGACAATATTGAAAGAGCCCAAACCTGGTTTCAAAAATACGGCGTCTGGAGCTTGCTGATGGCTTGGGCGCCTATATTTGGTGATGCGCTT
>DAITOW010000371.1:0-2497 GCA_036833965.1 Oleiphilaceae bacterium | reverse complement strand
GCCTAGGCCCCCTTACGATTTGGTTGGCTTTCTACCAGCCAGTCGCTTCTTTCAGCGCTTTACCGATGTCAGCAAGACTTTTAACCGTTTTTACGCCAGCGCTCTCAAGTGCAGCGAATTTATCCTCTGCGGTGCCTTTACCGCCCGAAATAATCGCGCCAGCATGACCCATCCGCTTACCCGGAGGAGACGTTAAGCCCGCGATATATGAAACAACCGGCTTGGATACGTTGTCTTTAATGTAAGCGGCCGCCTCTTCTTCCGCAGTTCCGCCGATTTCACCAATCATCACAATCGCTTCTGTCTGAGGGTCATTCTCAAACATTTCCAGGATGTCGATAAAGTTTGAACCCGGAATCGGGTCTCCACCAATGCCAACACATGTAGACTGACCAAAACCGAAATCGGTCGTTTGTTTTACCGCCTCGTATGTCAATGTTCCGGAACGGGACACAATCCCGACCTTACCTGGCAAATGAATATGGCCAGGCATAATGCCGATTTTACACTCTCCGGGAGTGATTACGCCCGGGCAATTAGGGCCGATCAAACGAACACCCAACTCATCACATTTTACTTTTGCATCAAGCATATCCAATGTCGGAATGCCTTCAGTAATACAAACGATAAGCTTGATCCCGCCATTGGCGGCTTCAAGAATAGAGTCTTTACAAAACGGTGCAGGCACATAGATTACAGAAGCCTCCGCTCCAGTGGCTTCAACCGCCTCTCTTACCGTATTAAACACTGGAAGGCCAAGATGTGTTTGTCCACCCTTACCAGGTGTCACACCACCAACCATTTTCGTACCGTACTCAATCGCCTGTTCCGAATGAAAAGTACCCTGGGAGCCAGTAAAACCCTGACAAATCACTTTCGTGTCTTTATTAATTAGCACACTCATTATGCTTGACCTCCTGCTGCGCTCACTACCGACTCTGCAGCGTTTGTCAAACTTGTAGCTGCTATAATATCAAGGCCACTCTCTGCCAGCGTCTTGGCGCCCAACTCTGCGTTGTTCCCTTCAAGACGAACTACTACCGGCACTTCAACACCAACTTCCTTGACCGCTCCGATAATACCTTCAGCAATAAGATCGCAACGCACGATCCCGCCAAAAATATTCACCAGAACGGCTTTCACGTTTTCATCGGACAAAATAATCTTGAACGCTTCAGTGACTCGTTCTTTTGTTGCACCCCCCCCTACGTCAAGGAAGTTTGCAGGCGCACCACCGTGAAGTTTAACGATATCCATGGTACCCATCGCCAAACCAGCACCATTGACCATGCAACCAATATTGCCATCAAGAGCAACATAGTTTAGCTCCCACTCGGCCGCGTGCGCTTCACGCTCATCTTCCTGTGAAGGGTCGTGCATTTCGCGAAGTTTCGGCTGTCGATACATTGCATTACTGTCGATGTTAATCTTTCCATCCAAACAGTGAAGATTGCCCTCTGGAGTAATTACCAAAGGATTGATCTCGAGCAACGCAAGGTCATAATCATGAAACAACTTGGAAAGACCGACAAACAGCTTGGTAAATTGCTTGATCTGATCTCCGGCCAAGCCAAGTTGAAACGCCAAGTCACGCGCCTGATAAGGTTGCGCACCAACCAGAGGATCAATCTCCGCTTTTAGAATCTTTTCAGGAGTTTCTTCGGCGACCTTCTCAATTTCAACGCCACCCTCTGTCGACGCCATAAACACAACGCGACGTGATGAACGGTCGACAACGGCACCGAGATACAGCTCTTGGGCGATATCCGTGCACGACTCAACGAGAATTTTGCTCACTGGCTGACCATTTTCATCTGTCTGATAGGTTACCAAATTCTTACCTAACCACTTTTCAGCAAAGGCTTTGATTTCCTCTTTGCTATCAACGAGTTTTACACCACCCGCCTTGCCACGCCCACCGGCGTGAACCTGTGCTTTAACGACCCACTTGTCGCCGCCGATTTTGTCAGCAGCGGCTGCAGCCTCTTCTGCCGTGTCACACGCATAGCCCTGCGAGACCGGCAGACCGTATTCGGCAAAGAGTTGCTTCGCCTGATACTCATGTAAGTTCATAGCTTATTCCGTTGTTTCAATGAGTGAGTGACAGGTCTAAACATCGAAATCATAGACCCGCCCCTTTTAAAACACCGCCATTTCGGACGGCGTAACCAAAAGTACTTAGTAATAGTCGCTATTTGCGTTTTTTGCGATTTGCAACGTGGATAGCATGTCCCGCTACCGCTAGCGCAGCTTCATGCACAGATTCTGATAAGGTCGGATGCGCAAACACCGTCAAACCCAGATCCTCAGCACTGGAACCAAACTCAAGCGCAATGACTGCCTGAGCTATCAATTCAGAAGCGCTTGGTCCAATGATATGTACGCCCAAAATACGATCTGTTTCTTCGTGCGCAATAATCTTCACCAGACCAGCCGTTGAGTTTGCAGCCATCGCCCGTCCACTCGCAGCAAAAGGCGCGATACCAACATTGTATGG
>DAITOW010000370.1:0-2504 GCA_036833965.1 Oleiphilaceae bacterium | reverse complement strand
CGCGCTTCCGCTCCTTTCGACCATAAACGTAGCTCGTCCTCCTGCGGCGTCATCAGCGCTACCCATTCGCGTGAATATCTGATCAATCGGTCCGATTGTCGCGCTGTCGGCCGGTACAAAGGAGCCGCAATAAGCCAATAAAGTGATAATCGCACATTGCCGCATGTAGGTGGATTTACCACCCATGTTGGGGCCGGTAATGACGAGCATTTCGCGCTTCTGGTCCATGTAAATATCGTTTGGTACAAAAGGCTCATCAATTAACTGCTCGACCACAGGGTGGCGTCCGGCATCGATTTTTATCAGCTTTTCGTCAACCAGCTGGGGTTGGACGTATCCCAGATTGGACGCGCGCTCTGCGAACGTTGCAAGAACGTCGATTTCAGAAAGGCCGCTCGCGCATTCCTGTAAGGGATGTAACGACTCGTTAAGCTCTTCAATTAGCGCCTCGTAGAGCATCTTCTCACGACTCAGCGCGCGGCTTTTCGAACTTAATGCCTTATCTTCAAATTCCTTCAGTTCCGGGGTAATGAAGCGCTCCGCGTTCTTAAGTGTTTGACGTCGCACATAGTGCACCGGTGCTTGTTCGCTTTGCGCCTTACTAATCTCTATGAAGTAACCGTGCACGCGGTTATAGCCAACCTTTAATGTGCTAAGTCCGGTGGCTTCGCGTTCCCGGGTCTCCAGATCAACGAGGAACTGACCGGCATTCTCGCTCAGGTCTCTCAATTCATCGAGCTCGGAGTCGTAACCAGGTTTGATCACCCCGCCGTCCCGAACAACAACCGGCGGATTGTCAACGAGCGCTGAATCAAGCATTGCTGTTAGCTCAGGATGCTCCGAAATGCGCTGTTTGATCTGAGCAATGAGGGGGGCCGAGAGCGGTTTCAATACGTTCTGCAGCGTTGGCAGGATGGCCAGCGTGTCGCGAAGTCTGGTTAGATCCCGAGGGCGGGCCGAACGAAGAGCTACACGAGCAAGAATGCGCTCTATGTCGCTAACGTGCTTGGTTTGGTCGCAAATGGCGTCGAAATGGTAGTCATTTACCAGTTCTGCGACCGCTTCATGCCGTGCCGATGCAACTTGTTTTAAGCGGGATGGTTGGTTTAGCCAGCGACGAAGTAAGCGGCTACCCATAGCGGTATGACACTTATCGAGAACCCAGGTGAGGGTGTGTGCAGATTCGCCTTGGGTCGTCGCATCAATTTCAAGGTTACGCCTGCTCGCAGCGTCAATAAGAATACTGTCAGACAAAGATTCTTTGCTGAGCGAGGTAATATGCGTTAACTCGTCTTTCTGTGTATCTTTGACGTATTGCAATAGCGCGCCTGCAGCACCGATCGCTATACTGAAATCATCGCAGCCAAATCCGCCCAGATCTTTGGTTTTGAAGTGCTTGGTTAGCAGGCGCTCGCTTGAATCCAGTTCAAAGTGCCACGGACCCTGTCTGCGCAGCGAGGTCTTCAAGCCAATAGAGTCTTCGTAAGGGAAGTTGTCACTGATCAATAGTTCGGCTGGCTTTAAACGATGGATCTCAGCAATGAGATTGCTCAAGCCGGACACTTCCGTCAGGTGAAAGCGTCCTGAAGAAAGTTCTAGCCAGGCAATACCAAACAACTTGTTGGAATGACTAATGGCTCCAAGAAGATTCTCGGAACGTTCGTCCAGAAACGCTTCATCGGTCAACGTTCCGGGAGTAACGACCCTGACAACCTTTCTCTCAACAGGTCCTTTGCTTGTTGCCGGATCTCCAATCTGTTCAGCGACGGCGATGGAAATGCCGCATTTAACCAGTTTTGCTATATAGCCTTCGGCCGCATGATATGGAACGCCCGCCATCGGGATTGGTTCACCGCCTGATTTCCCACGAGCGGTGAGTGTGATATCAAGAAGGTGGGCTGCTGTTTTTGCATCGTCATAAAACAGCTCGTAGAAATCACCCATGCGATAAAATACTAACTCGTTCGGGTGCTGCTCCTTAATTTGGAAATATTGCACCATCATAGGTGTGTGTTGAGGTGCACTAGATGCTTTTGTTGTACTTGTCATTTGGTTCGCAATTAAAACTATGGAATAGGTAGCATGCAAATTTGCTGTAAATTCAGGCGAGCGAGCATAGCAAATCCGAGCTTGAGAAACTACGGCAGGCTAGTTTGATTTGGAAGAAGTTTGTTGAATGAAGTGCTTGTTTTGGCAAGCACTTTTGTAAGCAAAGCGGAGCGTTATAAAGTAGTTTTCCAAGCGGCTTTGTTTAGCGCAAATAATATAGTACGAGATAACCAACAAGCAGCACTGCCACCCAAACGACCATTGTCTCGGTTGGCCATAGCTTGGCGAAGTAACCTTTTGGTTTGCCGGTTTGCGAATCATAAGAGCTTGCCACCAGACTCTTAACGGCCTCTATTGATGCTTTCTCGCTCGCTTCATACGCGCGATACACCGCACTTGCGCCGCGCTGAATCAGATTAGGTGCGAGTTTACGGTAAAACCATTCGGCATCAATA
>DAITOW010000369.1:0-2511 GCA_036833965.1 Oleiphilaceae bacterium | reverse complement strand
TTTTGAACGTCATCAAGATCTTCTAAAACATCAATCAAACGCAAAATCTTTTCGCCGCCTTCCAGATCCAACTCAACACTCGTAGAAGCAACCATAGTCACCTCCGATTGCGAGCTGAGCAACCCTTTTGAAGCCAACGCATCCTTTACAGCTAAAAATGCCGAAGGCGAAGTTGTAACATCAAAACCCCCTTCGTCCTGCTCAGCAACGTCTTCCGCGCCAGCTTCTAGCGCCGTTTCAATCAATAAATCTTCGTCTACACCGGCTTCAAAAAAGAGCGAGCCTTGTTTATTGAAGAGATAGGCGACAGAACCATCCGTCCCCAGATTTCCACCCGCCTTACTAAACGCATGCCGAACCTCAGCTACCGTTCGATTTCGGTTATCAGTCATGGATTCAACAAGAATTGCCACACCTCCGGGACCATAACCTTCGTAGGTGAGCTCTTCGTAGCTATCACCTTCAGCGCCGCCGGCACCCCGGGCGATAGCCTTATCAATCGTATCGCGCCTCATATTGGCGGAGAGAGCTTTATCAACGACTGCGCGCAAACGCGGATTATCGTCAATATTCCCACCACCCTCTTTGGCGGCGACAACAAGCTCCCTGATGACTTTAGTAAAAACCTTTCCGCGTTTCGCATCCTGTGCGGCTTTGCGGTGACGAATATTCGCCCATTTACTATGCCCCGCCATCGCGCAATTAGCCTTCCTGCTTGGGCTTTGCCTGCTCAGGTAGGTTAACTTTGATACTTAGCTCGCGAAGCTGCTTTTTATCCACCTCTCCCGGCGCCTTGGTGAGTACATCAGTCGCACTTTGTGTTTTCGGGAAAGCAATTACTTCACGGATCGAGTTAGCACCCGTCATCAACATAACAAGCCGGTCGAGGCCAAATGCCAATCCACCGTGCGGAGGACAACCAAACTTAAGAGCATCCAACAGGAATCCAAACTTCTCTTTCTGCTCGGCAGCATCAATACCCAGGATATCGAACACAGTGCTTTGCATCTTGCCATCATGGATACGAATTGAACCACCACCCAACTCTGTGCCGTTCAGCACCATGTCATAAGCGCGAGACAGTGCTTTTTCGGGCGCTTCACGTAATTCCTCCGGCGAACAGGAAGGCGCTGTAAACGGATGGTGAATGGCAGTCAAGCCGCCATCATCCAACTCTTCAAACATAGGGAAATCAACAACCCACATTGGAGCCCATTCACATGTGTAAAGGTTAAGATCCTCACCCACTTTGCAACGCAGCGCTCCCAGCGCTTCGTTTACGACTTTTTCCTTATCAGCACCAAAGAAGACGATATCGCCATTGACTGCGCCCAAACGCTCCATAATTGCGAGCGCGACGTCTTCACCAAGGAACTTAACGATCGGGGACTGGAGACCTTCAGCACCCTTCTCCAACTCATTCACCTTGATCCAGGCCAAGCCTTTCGCTCCGTAAATACCGACAAACTTGGTGTACTCATCGATCTGTTTACGAGAAAGCTCTGCTCCGCCGGATACTTTCAATGCCGCAACGCGCCCTTTAGGATCTTTTGCCGGCCCAGCAAACACTTTGAAATCAACGCTTGCCATTAAATCTGCAACATCGACGATCTCAAGCGGGATACGCAAATCAGGCTTATCGCTTCCGTATTTGCTCATCGCTTCAGAGTACGGCATGCGTGGAAACGCACCCAGGTCAACGCCCAACAATTCTTTAAACATTGAACCGACAAGCGCTTCCATCTTACCCATGATCTCGTCTTCCGACATGAAAGACACCTCAACGTCCACCTGGGTAAATTCAGGCTGACGATCTGCGCGTAAGTCTTCATCGCGGAAGCACTTGGCAATCTGGTAATAACGATCAACGCCAGAAACCATCAACAACTGCTTAAACAACTGTGGAGACTGGGGCAAAGCAAAGAAACTTCCGGGATGCGTTCGGCTTGGCACGAGATAGTCTCTCGCTCCTTCCGGAGTCGCGCGTGTCAGTATCGGCGTCTCAACATCCATAAAACCTTCAGAGTCCATAAAGTTGCGAATAAAGCTCGTAACCTTGGATCGGAACATCAACTTATTAAGCATTTCAGGACGGCGAAGGTCCATAAAGCGATATTTGAGGCGAGTCTCCTCACCAACATCAACATATTCATCTAAAGGAAACGGAGGCGTTTCGGCGGCATTAAGAACAATCAGTTCCTTACCAAGAATCTCAATCTTCCCTGTAGCCATATTTGCGTTAACTGTGCCTTCCGGACGTGCCCTGACCAGACCTTTGATCTGCAGCACATACTCACTTCGAACACGGTCCGCAGCAGCAAAACTTTCCTTGGTATCAGGATCGAATACAACCTGCGCAACTCCTTCGCGATCACGCATATCCAAGAATATAACTCCACCATGATCACGACGACGGTGAACCCAACCACAAATGGTTACTTGCTCGCCAATAAACTCTTCGGTAACTCGGCCACAATAATGACTGCGCATAGTCTCGTCCTACTTATACTT
>DAITOW010000368.1:0-2528 GCA_036833965.1 Oleiphilaceae bacterium | reverse complement strand
ATCAGTGACAACACTTCCAGTTCGCGCTGGCTTAGTGGTTCCAGCAGTCTGAGATTGCCTTCAAGGGCGGCAGCTCCAGGGAGTTGTTGATTGGATTTGGTTGGTTGCTGAACACCTAACTCCTGACTTAGCTTTTTGAGGTAAGCATCTGATACGTCAGCAGAACGACCAAGAGCTAACACGCTGGTCGTTTCGGTATCTTCATTCGTGAAAATGCGCGTCATGCCTTCTTTTCCCGCCAGGGTGAGGGCTTCATTTATTGCTCGAGTAGCCTGTTCCGACTTTTTGGATTTGAAGTAGCAGAGCGCTTCAAGGTGCAGCGCCTGAATCAGATGGTAAATATGGTTGTGTTCTCTCGCTTGTTGGGCGATACGTTCTGCTATTTCGAGAGCAAGGGGGGTGTTTTTTTGCTTTAAGTAAAGCCGCGCCTTGCAAAGATTAATATCTTCAAAATTCAGCGGGAGTTCGTTAATTGTTTTTGCGTCAATGCTTGAGAGGACAACATTAGCGCCCTCCAGATTATCGATAGCGATCAGGCACCGGGCCTTAAGGGCGCGAAGGCTGGGCGGTGTGTACATCAGAGCGTCTTTCTTGTGTTCGTAGACGTTGATTGCATCATCAAGTCGCTCAATTGCTTCGATATATTGCCCATCCGCAAATAGCACGTTTGCTTGTGTGTACTGAATAAGGATGTGAAGCCCGGGCTCTGTTCCAATGCTAATGTGTTTCAGGAGCGGGTTAATATAGGCTGCAGCAATGGTCTTTTCGCCACGTTCCAGATAGATCATGGCCAAAATACTGTTTTGCCAACAGGAAATAATGCGTGGTTGCGATGGATCATGCAGGCTATCGATCCACTGCTGGTTTTGCATGCCGGTTTCCAGTGCTGCGTCAAGTTTGCCCTGAAAGAAATAGATCCATCCAAGAAGTCCGCTGCTAGAAAGCACGGTTGTATATTTCTTTTCCCTTTTCCCGTGGACGATGGCAGATTTAAGTGCAAATTCTGCAGACTCCAGGTCGCCAACGGTAAAACTGTCCAGGCCCAGGCCATAATAAGTCACGGACTTGAGTGGCATGTTGGTATTGTCTAGTTCTTCGAGAACCTGTTTGGTCAGCGAGTGTGCGCTTCGCAAGTCTGATTGCGACCGCGCGATATAGGAGCGAACCAGGGAGATCTCGCTATGCAGATCGATGAGTTCGTCTGCGCTCGTCTCCACCTCGGCAATGCGTTGTTGATCAACAAGCGCTTCGAGTTCGTCGAGCAAGGGTTGAATCACTTCTATCTTATTGCTGAAGAAGAGAGCCCAAATGCGAAGCATTGAGAGTCTTGGAGATTTCGCTTTCAATGTTTCCGGAAGTGCCGCCAACCATTCCAGCATCGGCAGGTGGTGGCCTTCATGAATAAGATTGTTGCCGTTGTTCTCTAAAAGTTTTGCTAATAAAGGCCATTCTTCAAGTTGGACAGCCAATTCTATCGCTTCATGAGAATGCTTGTGGTCAATCAGCCAGTCAATTGCTCGGGTTTGTAAGGTTGATAGGCGCTTGGAATCGGTTTTTCGAAGCCGCTTGATTAGCGCGTCTCTAAACATTTCGTGGTAACGATACCAATCGCCCTGATTATCTAAAGGGATGACAAACAGATTTTTTCGTTCCAGAGCATGAAGCATGTCTCGGCTGTCACTGGCTTCTCGCATGTGATCGCAAAGTTCCGCGTTCATTCGCAGTAGGCATGCCGAATCGAGCATGAACTTTCTCAAAGCCTCTGGCTGTAGCTCCAGAATTTCGCTGACAATGTAATCTGAAAAGTGACGATCGTCGGCTAGCAATTGTTTGGTATTAATATAAGCCTGTTCGTTAGCGGGTTTGGCCGATGCAGAGAGAGCCGTTAGTTGCATTGCAGCTATCCAGCCTTCCGTGCGATTGAATATGCTTTGGATTTGCGAGTCCGTTAACGAGAGTCCCATCGTCTCGGCAAAGAAGGCTTTTGATTCGTCGAAACTGAACATTAGGTCTGAGGCATATATGCCATCCACCCAATTTTTTACACTCCAACGAGAGATCGGCAGATTTGGTTCAAAACGGGTGGTTAATACGACCTCGATGTTGGGGGGAAGAAAATCGATAAAGTAGGAGAAGCTGCGGAGCGTTTCGTTATCTTCAATATTGTGAAAGTCGTCAAGTACGATGCTTAATTCGTTGCCTTTCATCGACCAGGCGCTCAGTTCATTGACCAGAGACGTTACCGTGCCTTCAATATTGTTCTGTGTTTTGAGGAGGTTAGAGGCTTCTTCTCCAAAATTATCAATGGCGGTCTCGATGCTGCCAATCAAGTATTGCCAGAAGCGTGCGGCCTTGTTGTCATACTCGTCAATTGAAAGCCAGCAAACCTGTCGGTTTTGCCTGTGGAGCCATTGCAGTATGAGGGTTGTTTTGCCAAATCCGGCGGGGGCGGATACCAGCACCAGCTTTCTAGCCGCTCGCCCTTTCAGTCGCTCCAACAACCGCTGTCTGAAAACGCAGTTAGGATT
>DAITOW010000367.1:0-2544 GCA_036833965.1 Oleiphilaceae bacterium | reverse complement strand
TCGGATAAACCGCTGTACTGGTATTCGGATTTGTTACTGAGCCGGCATTTTCGCCAGTTGGGGGTGTGGCGTCTAAACATCCGCTGAGTGCAAACGTTGAAACTATTGCGGCACTTAAGAGGGTTTTTTTCAACATAGCTAGGACCTTTACCTAAGATTGCTGTTATTCGTTGCTCTTGCCTGAATCGCCTTCCACGAGCCGGGCGAGCATTGTTTACGTTGTAGTGCGGGCGTCAGTTTTTGTTGCAGCTTGATTTGTTATTTAAAGCTTTAACGAAATAACTGTCGGTCACGCTTCTCGCGCTTTTTTTCACTAACTAATAAAGTTAGTCGAAATATCGGCTTTGTCTAACTTTTCTCTCTAAGTTCAATGGTTTGATGAATATTTATTTGCCGGCCTGCTTTAAGGCACCGGCTTATACGAATGTCTACGCGCCAGGCACTACAAAGAATGAGTAATTGGGAGTACAATTTGCCGCCTTTAAAACAGTATGTCTGTTCAGATTTGTAACTGACAGGCCTTGCTGAACCTGGCTGGAACTTAAAAGCCGCTTATCACTTGCTTACCAATTAAAGAAGAGACGTTTATGACCATCATACGCCAAGACGATTTGATCGAAAGCGTTGCGGACGCGCTGCAGTTTATTTCTTACTACCACCCGGCCGATTTTATCAAAGCGGTGCACGAAGCGTATGAGCGCGAAGAGTCGCAGGCAGCCAAAGACGCGATGGCGCAGATTTTGATCAACTCGCGGATGTGTGCGGAAGGTAAGAGACCGATTTGTCAGGACACAGGTATTGTTACTGTGTTCGTCAAAGTGGGAATGAATGTTCAGTGGGACGCTGAGTTAAGCGTGACGGATATGATTAACGAGGGTGTTCGTCGTGCTTATACACACCCGGATAACGTGTTGCGTGCTTCGATTCTGGCAGACCCGGCCGGCGCGCGTAAGAACACCAAAGACAACACGCCAGCGGTGATTCATTATGAGATCGTCGAAGGCGACAAGGTTCATGTAGACGTCGCTGCGAAAGGCGGCGGTTCTGAAAACAAATCGAAAATGGTCATGCTGAACCCATCAGACAGCATTGTGGATTGGGTAGTGAAAACCGTGCCAACCATGGGCGCGGGTTGGTGTCCACCGGGTATGCTGGGTATTGGTATCGGCGGTACGGCTGAAAAGGCCGCTGTCATGGCGAAAGAGTCTTTGATGGACCCGATCGATATTCATGAGTTGCGTGCGCGTGGCCCGCAAAATCGAATTGAAGAGCTTCGTCTTGAGATAATGGACAAGGTGAACGAGCTTGGTATTGGCGCTCAGGGTTTGGGCGGTTTGACTACGGTGCTCGATATCAAGATCAAGGATTATCCAACGCATGCGGCATCTTTGCCGGTGGCGATGATTCCTAACTGTGCGGCGACACGCCATGCGCACTTTACGCTCGATGGTTCGGGCCCGGCCTTGCAAACACCTCCAAGTTTGGATGACTGGCCAGAGATTACCTGGGAAGCAGGTGAAAACGTTAAGCGTATCAACCTGAATACAGTCACGAAAGAAGAGGTAGCGACCCTCAAGCCGGGTGACACCGTTTTGCTTTCTGGCAAGATGCTGACTGGCCGCGACGCGGCGCATAAGAAAATGGTCGAGATGATCAACAATGGTGAAGAGCTGCCTGTTGATTTGAAAGGCCGCTTTATTTACTACGTTGGCCCGGTTGATCCGGTACGCGACGAAGTGGTTGGCCCTGCTGGCCCTACAACTGCAACACGTATGGATAAGTTTACGCACACCATGCTTGAGAAAACCGGTTTGCTTGGCATGATCGGCAAGGCAGAGCGCGGACAGGTGGCGATTGATGCCATCAAAGAGTTTGGTGCGGTGTATCTAATGGCTGTAGGCGGTGCTGCCTATCTTGTTTCCAAAGCGATCAAGCATGCGGAAGTCGTTGCTTTTCCTGAATTGGGAATGGAGGCGATCTACGAGTTTGACGTGGTCGATATGCCGGTTTCGGTTGCTGTGGATGCACTGGGTAGCTCTGTTCACCAAACGGCACCGGTTGAGTGGCATAATAAGATCATTGCTGCGAAATCGGTAGAGGCCTAGCGCCGCTGCCGGAGCAGTTGTGAGCAGCATCCTGCTGCGACAACTTGCTGTTAACCTGCCGTGAAAAAAAACAGGAGCTTGAACAATGCTAAGTAAAGAAACCTGTGAGGCGTGTCGTGCAGACGCGCCTTTGTTAACGGAAGCGGAAATAGCGGCATTGATGCCTGAAGTCGATGGCTGGGACGTGATTAATGAGGAGTCCCAGCAGCGCTTGCAGCGGGTATTCGGGTTCAAGAATTTTGAGCAGGCCATGAGTGCTGCGCAAAAAGTCGGTGAATATGCAGATCAGGTGGGGCATCATCCGCGCCTGGTTGTTGAGTGGGGCTCGCTGGTAGTCACTTGGTGGAGCCACAAAATTGGTGGCTTGCATCGCAATGATTTTATCTGTGCAGCGCGAACCTCAGAGTTGGTTGATAAAGAATAATTGTAAGGGCGGGGC
>DAITOW010000366.1:0-2566 GCA_036833965.1 Oleiphilaceae bacterium | reverse complement strand
GCTTTGGACTTCACCAAGCTAGAACCTGGATATATCTGAATCTTCTTGTTGCGGCACGCCAAGTACTCGCGCTTTTCGTCATGACGGGCGACATTTGACAGAAACCCCGAAAGCAATGCGCCATGCAATCGCTCATATTGCACGTTACCAGTGTCCTGCCCCAGCTCCTTTGCGTCACGTTCCAGCAAAGAAGATTTATGCTCAGCCCCGACACTACCTCGACCGGATTGATTCTTCCAGGCCTTGGTTGCGAGCACCAGTTGCCGATGCATCTCCCGCCACTCTCGCATCCGCATGAAGGACAAATAATTCTTTTGGGCGTATCGTCTTAATGCACTGCTGCTAAGCTCTTGCCGTTGCTCCTCATAAATATTAAAAAGCTTTAGCAAACTCACAAAATCTGAATCGATATCTTTGAATACTGCATGCGCCTGATCCGCGGCCTGTCGTTTGTCCGCAGGGCGTTCTCTCGGATCCTGAATAGACAAACCACTAACTATAACCAGAGCTTCGTGAAGACAACCCGTCTCATTCGCCTGATATAGTATTCGCGCTAATTTGGGATCTATCGGCAGTTTGGCCAGCTCTCTCCCAAGCTGCGTAAGTTTGTTGTTACGATTGACCGCCCCCAGCTCAAAGAGCAGTTTAAAGCCGTCGTTCCACAGTTTGGACTCAGGCATATCAATAAAGGGAAACTTCCGAACATCACCAAGCCCCACGTCGAGCATTTTCAAAACAACGGATGCGAGATTAGTACGCAAGATCTCAGGGTCAGTAAAGTGTGGCCGACTGTTGAAATCTTCCTCAGAGTAAAGCCGGTAACAAATACCCTCAGCCACACGACCGCACCGGCCTTTTCTCTGGTTTGCACTAGCCTGAGAAATCGCTTCAATTGGCAGGCGCTGGATCTTGGAACGAACACTGTAGCGAGACATCCTTGCAAGTCCGCTGTCAACAACGTAACGAATCCCCGGAACGGTAATGGAAGTTTCGGCCACGTTAGTAGCCAATACAATTCGGCGACCTGCATGTCCCTTGAATATTTTGGCTTGTTCTTCATTACTCAAGCGCGCATAGAGCGGTGTTATTTCCGTATCTCGCCACTCAGCGTGACGTAAGTGCTTAGCAACCTCTCGAATCTCGCGTTCACCAGGCAAAAACACGAGTACGTCGCCAATACGCCACCTCTTTTCCCGTTCATCCTCGATAATTTGCTGAACCGCCTGCTCTACCTGCTCCGGCAAACTAATATCATCATTATCTTGGGCAGCGTGGTATTTCACCTCCACGGGGAACGTTCGGCCCTCTACAGATATTACTGGAGCATTATTGAAGTGCGCAGAAAACCTCTCCACGTCGATTGTCGCGGACGTAATCACGAGCTTAAGGTCTTTACGTTTTTGAATCAGGTTCTTTAAATAACCAAGAAGAAAATCAATATTCAGACTTCTTTCGTGCGCTTCATCAATGATGATGGCCTGATACTTCAAAAGCAGTGGATCGTTCTTTATTTCGGCAAGCAAAATCCCGTCTGTCATTACTTTGACAAGGGTTTCAGGAGAACTTTGGTCGGTAAAGCGGACTTGGTAACCAACCCGGCTGCCAAGCTCAACGTTTAGCTCTTCCGCAATGCGATTTGCAACGGTTCGAGCAGCGAGTCGTCTAGGTTGGGTATGCCCAATCAACCCCCTGTCCGATAAACCGAGCTCCAGACATACCTTTGGGATTTGTGTCGTCTTACCAGAGCCTGTTTCACCGGCAATTACAACAACCTGATTCTCATTCAAGACAGCACGTATTTCATTCACCTGCTGAGAGACAGGAAGATTATCAGGATATTCAATCTTGACGCCCTGCTGCTTACGAATCTCCACGAGCGAACAGGAGTCCTGATAGAGCTGCTGAATGCGATCAAGGTTTTCTAACTGTGCTTCGCCATCACGCCCGTCCATTCGAGCGATTTTTCTTCGCAAACGGTGCTGATCGCGAATCATGCACAAGCTCAGATCTGCAGCTTGTAATGACTTGATTGTTTTAATTTCAGATGCCACAAAAAGTCTTAATTCTTTTAGATACAGTTGCTTACACTATGTTTGTTGAAACGCGCCGTTTGTGGCCTATTCTAATGAAATACAGCTTAACTTAAACGGAAAAAAACATGCGGGTGATCGAGAACATAACGTACGATGAACTTTCCATCGGAGATTATGCCACATTTACCAAGACTTTAACGGAAGATGAATTGGTTTTGTTTGCCGCGGCTTCCGGAGACGTCAATCCGGTATCACTGGATGCGGAGTACGCCAAAAAAACGACTTACAAGGAACGCATCGGCCACGGAATGTGGGCCGGTTCATTAATTTCGGCGGCCTTATCAACAGTGATTCCTGGACCAGGAACCGTGCATCTTGAACAGAACCTGAAATTCAATGGTGCTGTTCGGCTTGGCGACACCCTTACTGTTACCTTGACTGTGATAGAGAAACTTGAACGCCATCGCGTCAAAATGGACTGTAGCGTTAAAAATCAGGATAATACTGAGATATTAACGTGCAGTTCGCTAATC
>DAITOW010000365.1:0-2568 GCA_036833965.1 Oleiphilaceae bacterium | reverse complement strand
GTCATGGGACTTGTCGATGTTCCCCTAAGTAAGCTGGATCAGCGGGAAATGGTCGTTGACGGTTATAACGGCGATATTCTGATCTCTCCGTCTGATGAGTTGAAAGAACATTATTCGGCTGTTCTGAATCAGGATCGGGAACTTGATGAAGATCTGAAAAGCATTATTGATCTGCCTTGTGAAACGACAGACGGCCACCGCGTCCATGCCTGGGTAAATACCGGGCTAATGGCAGATGTTGTCCGTTCTCTTGACCACGGCGCGGAAGGGGTGGGGCTTTACAGAACTGAAGTGCCTTTCATGATTAATGAGCGTTTTCCGAGTGAGTACGAGCAGATGCTGTATTACCGGGAGCAGCTTGAGGCGTTTGCACCGAATCAGGTGACCATGCGCACTCTGGATATCGGGGGGGACAAGGCACTTCCGTATTTTCCGATTGATGAGGAAAACCCGTTCCTTGGCTGGCGTGGTATTCGCGTTACTTTGGATCATCCAGAAATCTTTTTGGTTCAAATGCGGGCAATGCTCAAGGCGAGCCAGGGTTTGAACAATTTGCGTATCATGCTGCCGATGGTTTCGAGTGTGAATGAGGTCGAAGAGGCCCTGCACCTGATCTATCGGGAATATCATGAGGTACGTTCCGAAGGCTATCAGGTCAACATGCCGCAGGTGGGTGTGATGGTTGAAGTGCCTGCCGCGGTTTATCAGGTTAGGGAGTTAGCGGAACGCGTTGATTTCCTCTCGGTTGGTTCTAATGATTTGACGCAATATCTTTTGGCTGTGGATCGGAACAATCCCCGGGTAGCACCACTTTACCACTCGTTTCATCCGGCGGTATTGCAAGCCTTGCATAAGGTGGCCAATGATTCTAACGGGATGCATGTTCAGCTCAGTATCTGTGGTGAGCTTGCCGGCGACCCCGCAGGTGCTGTATTGCTCATGGCAATGGGGTATGACGCTCTTTCAATGAATGCTTCGAATTTGCTTCGGGTTAAGGCGGTTTTGCGAGGTGTCAGCTTGGGATGGGCGCAGGATCTGCTCAAAGAAGTTTTATCGCTGGATTCTCCGTATATCGTTCAAAGTACTCTGAATCTGGCCTTAAAAGACGCCGGATTTGAGCGTTATGTGCGCCGGTCACGTATGGCGGATGTCAAATCTTCTCGCGATACCCCTTGATGCCGGGCCTTAAGTCTCGCGAGACAGGCCTGCTCTTTCCAGATCTTCCAGATATTTCTGCCAAAGAAATTCCTGATCCTGGCAGAGCTTCCTCAGATAATCCCAGGTGTAAAGGCCGGAGTCATGGCCGTCATCGAAAATCAGCTTCAACGCATAATTCCCGGCTTGCTCCAGTCGATTCAGGGTTACGTTTTTTTTGCCATGCTGAAGAATTGGCTTGCCGTGGCCCTGCACTTCAGCCGATGGCGAATGTACACGAAGAAACTCAAATCCAAGCTCATGGCTTGTGCTGTCCGGGTACTGCAGAAGCAGCACCCGTGATTGTTTCTTTAGCTCTATTCTTGAAGGAATCATGATGCCCTACAGGATGTATTGGCTTAGATCTTCATCTTCCGCCACTTCATTCAGTTGTTCATCAACGTAGGCGGCAGTAATCTCAAAGCCGTCTTTCATTTTGTCGCCGGCATCAAATGATACTTGTTCAAGCAGGCGCTCAAGCACTGTATGTAATCGTCGGGCGCCGATGTTTTCGGTCTTTTCGTTCACTTTCCAGGCAATATGAGCGATGCGGTCGATGGCCTCTGGAGAGAAGCTCAGTTCAAGCCCCTCGGTTTTCATAAGGGCGACGTACTGGTCAATAAGAGAAGCATTCGGCTCCGTCAGGATGCGCTTGAAGTCATCGGTGCTGAGCGCTTTGAGTTCCACTCGAATCGGAAGCCGTCCCTGAAGTTCCGGTATAAGGTCTGATGGCTTTGCAAGGTGGAACGCGCCCGAAGCAATAAACAGGATGTGATCTGTCCGAATAGGTCCCAGTTTTGTTGTTACTGTGCTGCCCTCAATCAGCGGGAGTAAATCCCGTTGAACGCCTTCGCGGGAAACTTCGCCTGAACCCGTTTCGGAACGTTTGGCCACTTTGTCAATCTCATCAAGAAACACAATGCCATTTTGTTCCACAGCCTTGATCGCTGCAGATTTAACCTCTTCTTCATTGATCAGCTTTGCGGCTTCTTCCTGCTTGAGCTGCTTGAAGGCATCTGAGACTTTCAGCTTCTTGCTCTTTTTCTTGTCTCCGGACATATTGGAGAACAGGCTCTGAAGCTGGTTGGTCATTTCTTCCATGCCTGGAGGAGCCATGATTTCAACGCCAACCGGAGCGCTGCTTACCTCGACATCGATTTCCTTGTCATCCAGCTCGCCTTCGCGGAGCTTTTTGCGGAAGATTTGTCGGGTGCTTGATTCTTGCTGGATCTGTTCGTCCACGATTGAGGTGCCTGTTGAGCGTGCTGGCCGCAAAAGCGCATCAAGTATCCGATCTTCCGCAAGATCTGCGGCCCGCATGTCGACTCGCTTGATCTCCTTCTCCCGAAATAGCTTCATTGAGTTTTCCGCAAG
>DAITOW010000364.1:0-2650 GCA_036833965.1 Oleiphilaceae bacterium | reverse complement strand
CTTTGGAAGTGTTCACATAGAGGTCTAAACCGGAAAGCGATAATGCAATTTTACTTGAGGCGCCGTTAACAGTTGCGACTGTTTTGTCGCCTGTTCCTCCGGCAATCCCTACCGCGGCATTGGCTAAAACTTCTCCAGACAAAACATGGTACTGAAGAACTTCGACAACTTGCGCCGGAGTCAGAGTTGGGAGCACGCTGGAGATGGCAGCGAAGGCGTCATCCGTTGGCGCAAAAACCGTGAATGGACCATCAGATGCAAGTGTGCCCGCCAGACCGTTGTCTACGACCAACTGCTCCAGCGTATCGAAGTCTTCGCTACCTTGCACGATTTCAACAATGTTTTGAGTTGCAGCGTCGGAACCGACATTGTCATCATCGTCGCTGTCACTGCACGCCGAGATAAATGGAATTGCACCGATTACGAGCGCTGGTGCCCAGCGTTTGAAAGTTGAACTCACTGTAAGTAGGCTCATGATAAATTTCCTTTTGCTAAGTCGTTAGGCACGACGCCGATGCGGTGCCGGATGTTGTTAAAAGAACCGACTTGAGTCGATTGCGAATTTACAAAGTTTTTCAGAGCGCTCGGGGTGGATTACGCAACGATGGAAACTTACGGATCACAGATTTGTAACGAAAAGAAAAAAAATGTGCCTGATTTCGAAGAATTATTTCTTAGTGTTGTTGACGGGCGCGAGAGTCAGATCCAAAGTGAGATGCTTGGCGTACTAACCTTCTTGAGCCAAGTATTTGCTCTCGAAAAAACACAAGAATAAGCACTTCAATCTCGTTCAGGAGAAAACATGATGGGTATCTTCAATCTTAAAATGTGGGCTGTTGCGGCCTTGTCTTTTTTCTTTGCAAGCGCTTCGGTTTTAGCAGACGGGCATGGCAAGCACAGCGGTAAAAGCGTGGACTTTGAAGTTGGCGGAGAGTCCTACGAAGGGTATTTCATAGCAGGCGAAAGCGACAACGCGCCGTTGGTCTATCTGATCCATGACTGGGATGGTTTGACCGACTATGAAGTGAAGCGCAGCGAGATGCTGAACGAACTCGGTTACGCTGTGTTTGCGACGGACCTTTTCGGGAAAGGTGTTCGGCCTACGAATGTTGAAGATAAGAAGGCGCACACAGGTGCCTTGTACAAAGACCGCGAGAAAATGCGCGCGATTATGACGGCCGGATTGGACGCGGCGAAGGGCTTGGGTGGTAACACCGGGAATGCGGTTGCCATGGGTTATTGTTTCGGTGGCGCAGCGGTTCTTGAATTGGCGCGTTCAGGCACTGAGTTGAAGGGCTTCGCCTCGTTTCATGGCGGCCTGAGTACCCCGGAAGGGCAGGATTATAAAGCAACCAAAGGCAAGGTTTTGGTGATGCACGGAACGGCGGACAGCATGATTACGATGCAGGATTTTGCGGCTCTGGCAAACGAACTGGAAACGACCGGCGTAGCACATGAGATGGTGACTTATGGTGGTGCTCCGCATGCCTTTACCGTCTTTGGTTCAGATCGTTATGACGAAGTAGCAGACACCCAGAGCTGGGCTTTGTTTACCGGCTTTCTGGAATCCCATACCAAGTAACGCAGCCATTGCATTGAGAAAAGAGCCTCCATTGAAGGCTCTTTTTTTTGCTGATTCAGTGACCAAAGATGTTTTGGAGACGCGCGCTCAAGAGGTCTTCAGGGGTTCTGGCTTGTGTACAAAGTAGCCCTGAATATGATCAACCCCGATTTCATCGAGCGTATCGACAATCGCTTGATCTTCGACGTACTCGGCGATCGTTTCTAATTGCATCGCTTGTGCAACTTCTACAATAGATTTAACCAGAGTGTGGTCGACAGGATTGTTGACAATATTGTGCACGAATACGCCATCAATTTTTACGTAGTCCACGCCCAGATCTTTGAGTTGTGCATAGGATGAGAAGCCGGTGCCGAAGTCGTCCAGAGCAAAGCGACACCCAAGTGCTTTGAATGTTGCGATAAAGGCATGGGTATCTTCAAGGCTGTTCATGGCAACAGATTCTGTAAACTCAAGGCATATCTGTTTGCCATCAATGCCGTGCTCGGTGAATTGCTTGAGCAGCCAATCACGAAAACTGCGATCGGCGATGCTTTGCATGCTGACGTTGATGCTGGCGCAGTCAAAGTGCGCTGCTTGCTCAGGGTGAGTCTGCATCCATTTGAAAAAGCTCTCAAAGACATAGCGGTCGATTAAGGGCATGAGTTCATAGCGTTCAGCGGCAGGTAAAAACTCTGAAGGTGAAACGCGATTTGTTTCATCAATGTTCATCCGCAACAAGACTTCAAAATGGGCGGGCAGGGCGTGCTCAGTCTTTGCAGACTTTTGCTTGATCGGGCGGATTTCCTGAACCTGCAGCGAAAACTGCTTGTTATTCACCGCGGAACGAATCCTCTCTATCCAGGTTGCCTGTTCACGGCTTTTCTCTAGGCTGTTTTCCCGGTCATAGACCACGTGAATCCGATTGCGCCCTTGCTGTTTGGCCTGCTTGCATGCGTGCTGCGCGGTTGCTATCAGGCTGTTGATGTCAGTTTTTCCACCCTCGATAATGACCAGACCCACACAGCCCTGAACCTGGATTTGTTTGTCCTCATAGACAAGGATTAATTCTTCAACGCGCTTGTGCAG
>DAITOW010000363.1:0-2661 GCA_036833965.1 Oleiphilaceae bacterium | reverse complement strand
GTACGGTGATAATATCTTGTGGAAAGAGACGATAGTTCGAATCGAGCACGCCTTTTTCCAGAATGTCGTTCAGGTAAATAGGATACACCTTCGCGCCTTCTTCCGTCTGACGGTAAAGTTTGGACTCATTGCCATTGGCGAAAGGACTCAAACCACCCGCTTCTAGAATCACGTCCAGAACCGTAATACCCTTTCGGTAAGGAATAGAGCGTTGCTGGGCTACCGCGCCAGTCACGCGAATACGATGGATGAATTCTGCGCTCGTCGGGTTGGTAACGATGACTGTAACTTTAGGGGTACGGATAAAATCAGCCAACTTTTCTTCAATCGTCAATGAAAGCTCGCGCGTGCTGATGCCATCAACTTTCAAATCGCCAACCAAGGGCACGGATATTTTTCCGTCCGGACGCACGGTGACATTCACTGACAAGTCAGGGTTACGCCAAACATTAACTGAAACAGCATCACCGATACCCATCATGTACTCATCAACAATACCGATACTGGACTCTACAGGCTGCTCTTCAACCGTATTGACGCTGCTACAGGCGAACAAACCCGCCACTGCGGAAAAAACAATGAGCTTTGAAACGACTCGTAAAAACATATTTTGATCCTTCAAGTATTATTCGCCTAGTTTATAGCCTTTAAAATCAAAGTCCTAGCGCGTTCTGCCGAAGATTGTAAAGCCTTGCGTTCTGTTCCTGATTCGTGCGCTGCGTCTCAAAGTCGCAGCAATATGCTGCTCGCTACAGGTGGTAAGGTAGGTCGGTGCTCTGTCGCCGACTATAGTGGCTGACTTTTAATCGGGGGCTGGAACCCCCTCGCTACAAAAAACATCCGCAGCTAAAAGCAGCTCACCACAACACACTTCACGCCAAAAACATTCGGGGCAAGATGCCCCTCGCTACAAATCCGCCTGTTAATGAACACCCTTACCCAGCAACACCACCTCAACCGTCTGAATCACGATCAGCACATCCATAAAAATGCTGTGGTTCTTCACATAGTACAAGTCGTACTTGAGCTTATTACGCGCGTCTTCAACAGACGCACCATAGGGATACTTAAGCTGCGCCCAGCCCATCAAACCCGGCTTCACCTTATGACGCAGATCGTAAAACGGAATCTGCTCATTCAGGTCCGTCACGAATTCGGGGCGCTCTGGTCGCGGACCGACAAAGCTCATATCCCCTCGAATTACATTCCAAAGCTGGGGCAACTCGTCGAGACGTGTATTACGAATAAACCCGCCGACCCGGGTAATCCGGGAATCATTTTTTTGCGCCCAGACCGCCTTCCCGCCTTTTTCAGCATCCTTTCGCATGCTTCGAAATTTATAAATCGAGAATTCCTTGCCGTTATAACCGACCCGCTTTTGGCTATAGAGCACTGGCGTCCCCGACTCCAGAGCCACCGCAATGGCAGTCAGCAGCATGAACGGCCACATGATCGCCAACAACACAAACGCAATCGACAGGTCGAAAACCCGCTTCAACACATCGCGCAGTTGCGAGTAAGTAAAACCATTAGAATACAAAGCCCAACCTGGTCGAAGCATCGAGATCTCGATTCGAGTTAACTCACGCTCTAGAAACTCCAGCGGCTCAATCACGTTGATGCCCATCAGTTTACAGTTAAGAAGCTCATCAATAGGTACGGAACCACCTTCACTGCTGCGACGCTCATCCGGCGCGACCACAATTTCAGTCACACCATGCTCTTTTACCAGCCCTCGCAAATCGTTCGTTTCCGCCAACAGCATTCCCGGGTCAACAACATGTTCTTCCGAGCCACTGCTGAGACAACCCACCAAAGTGAAGCTCTGCGTACCTTGCTGCTGTTTGAGTCGATTGATGATCTCTGCAGCGCGTTGCCCGGAGCCAATAATCAGCACGTTGCGCCCCAAATTGGCAACGTCAACCGCCATGTAGAATAGAAAGCGAATAAGCAACACAGCTAAAAAGGCTGCGATCACCGCATAAGCCAAAACTCCGCGCCCCATGTATAAACCAGGTACCAGAAAGAACAGAGCTGTCAGCGCGATCAAGCCCAAAAAGCAGTAGGCGACCAGGGTTCTTAGTACCATGCCGGTTTTACCCTCCTGAAACACAGAGGTATAGACACCCATTGCCAAGGAACAACAGTTCAGAACGAGCGCAAACAGGAGTGACTGCAGCAAAGGGTTTTGCAAAAACAGCTCCGTCTCGGAGAAATAATTACGGGCATCCACGGCAAGATGCAACGCACCCATCAGGGCAGCGAATTCAATAATTCCCAAAACCAGAAATTTGGTGTGAAGATAATGATTCAGTATTCGAACGTGCGCCACGCAGTTACATCCTTTTAGCACTACTTAAAGCTTATGCTTTACATGAAGCCTTGAGAGCGACAAACTTGCATGCAAAAGTTGCGGTATTATGAACTCAAGACTCTAATATAAAAAGCATAGCTTAGTTATATCGAAGAGAAAGCCGCTTATATAAATGGCTAAACAAAACAAACACATAAAGTGACCATCGAAATAGACAAAGAACAGGCAGCAATGGATCAGCAAACTAAAATCTGTGTTATCGGGCAAGGCTACGTTGGCCTGCCTCTCGCTGTAGAATTCGGCAAGAAGTACCCCACAATAGGATTTGACATCAAACAGGATCGAAT
>DAITOW010000362.1:0-2667 GCA_036833965.1 Oleiphilaceae bacterium | reverse complement strand
TTTGCAATGCAACTGGTGACAAGACTTCGATCAATTTTGATGATGTCGATCGGAAGAGTGTTTAACTGGTTTAGTGAAGATGAACCAGTCCCGAAACTGTCGATGGCAATCATGCATCCAAAGCTTTTCAGTTTTCTCAGGATTTTTAAAGTATCGTCGCCAGCCTGAATCAGGGTGCTCTCTGATAGTTCCAGAATGAGCTTTTTGGGGTTGAAACGATGCGTCTCACAAGCATCGGAAAGCATTTGAAGAAGGCTAGGGTGATTGTACTGTCTGCGCGTCAGATTGAAGGCAATTGGCAGCTCCTGCACGTAGCTCTCAGTTAAAATTCTACCTTCGAGACACAGCTGGTTTATCGACCACTCGCCGATTTGTTGTAGCAAACCGGTTTGATCGGCAATATTGATAAACTTGTCCGGCATGATGACGCCTTTCTCTGGATGATTCCAGCGTGTAAGTGCCTCAAGAGCTATGATTTCGCCGCTTTTGGTGTCAATGATTGGTTGATAATGCAAACAGAATTGCTGTTCCTTAAGCGCGATGCGAAGCTCTTTTTCAACCTCGATTTGGCGCACCATTTCTTTGTTCATGTCATCGCAATAAAACTGGATGTTGTTCCGACCGCAGTTTTTGGCGCGATACATCGCCATATCGGCATTCTTCAACAGTTGTTCGTAGGAGCTGCCGTCATCCGGGCAGAGCGTAATGCCAATACTGGAGGTGATAATAAGTTCATTGCCTTTGATAGTAACGGGCTTTGTAATGCTCTCCAGGATATTTCTGGCCACTACATCGGCGCCTTCCTGTCCGGATACGTTTGGAAGCAGGATGGCGAATTCATCACCGCCCAATCGAGCGATTGTATCTTCCTTACGGACGCTTTGCTGAAAGCGTCTGACCAGTTCTTTCAAAAATTCATCGCCCCCGTCATGCCCGAGTGTGTCATTGATTTTTTTGAAGTGATCAATGTCAATGCTTAGAAGTGCGAGGCACGAGTGGTAGCGTTTCGCTGTTTCAATACTTTGCTTGCAACGATCCTCGAAGAGCCTGCGATTGGCTGCGCCGGTGAGAGAATCAAAATGCGCAAGATAATGGAGCTGATCCTGTGTCTGGCGAATGCTTGATATGTCCTGGCCGATTAGCAGGAACTGGCCGTGTTCTTCGAGTTCTTCGTCGGAGATATAGTTGATATTCCAAAGCATCGACAGCTCAGTGCCACTTGAGGTCAGCAGGCTTGTCTCAACGTTTTCCTGATTCGTGTTACTTGCTGCGGCCTTTTTAAGTCGCCATATCAATGATTCGTGTTGTTCTGATGGAATGCAGAGGCGTAAAAAATCCTTACCTAGGACCGACTCATAGCGATGGCCGCTAGTCGCTTCTGCAGAGCCGTTCCAGTGCTCTATCAAGAAGTTGTCGTTAATCACAATGACCGGAATGCCGGCTGTCTCGATGAGAGCCCGATAGCGCTTGTTGGTCTTCTTGAGACTTGCTTCGATGGAATGTCGTGTGTCGATCTCGAGCTGCAAATCACGGTTGGCGAGGTCGAGTTCCCCAGTGCGCTCTATGACCCGTGCCTCGAGGTTTTTCTCTATACGCCGTTTGTCTGCCAGTAACGAGGCCAGATAAAGGCAGGTAGCCGAAATGCCGAACCAGGTGATTAACTCGAAATTGCTTAAAACCCAATACTTGAGAGCAGAGTCCTGAGCGGCAATTGTTTCGAGAGCGAGTTGGTTTGGTGAAACAAACAGTGTCGTAATCGCCAGAGCCAAACAAAAGCCAAACCAGCTAAATCGTAATGTCGCCCAAATTAGCAATACAACGCAGAGTGAGAGCCAGCTTCGTCCAAAAGCCAGAGCGGCGAAGCTGATCAGAATGAGGCTTATGCACCATGCAGCGTATTCTTTCGGATCCTTCGGAAGAGATGGCCAGCGCTGATCTTTACGCCATACAACCAGTAAAGGACAAATACCAACAATCGCGACTGATGAGGCAATGACGCGTTCCAAATAGGCGGATATTGAGTAGTCTCCGTGACTGGAGCCAATGTTAGATGCCAGAACGTAAAGTCCAACGCTGACGGCAGAACTAAGTACCGCCAGGCCTATAAACAGGCTGGTTTCAGTGCTGTTCGCAAGCATGCGAGAGGATAGCTTTTGTTGTTCCTGCGCATAATAGGGAAGCAGCATCGTCAAGGATATTGATGCGGTAAAGAGAACGCAGCAAATAGAACACAAAGATCCGTTATCAAAACCAATGATCGCATCGGCAATAAACGTAAGGGCTATCCCTGTGCATAAGCCATAAAATCCGAAAATATAGGTAAGGCTGACAGAAACAGCACCCAGAAACCAAAGATGTTGGCTTGTGCCAATCTCATGCTGGGGGGACAAAACAAAAATGTAGGCTGCGGGCAGAAGTCCGATGAGCGCAATAAAACGCTGGTTTTTTCTTACGGACAGGGGAAGGCCATTGAGCGCTTTTGAGGGGCTGTGCTCTTTAGTACCAATGTTAGACAAACCAAGCCTCTCGCATGACCAAATGAGCGCGCAATCGCTCGGAGGCGCGCTTTGATTTTTTATGATGCGAGTAGTCTAGCCGTAATTTTATGTTTATCTATGTGTTTAGAGATACAGTCCGTAACGGTTTGTTAACAATGCGACACTTACG
>DAITOW010000361.1:0-2688 GCA_036833965.1 Oleiphilaceae bacterium | reverse complement strand
AAAGATTTAAAAAGTGCGTTCAAGCGCTTACAGAGCTTTGCACAACACGACCAGTTAACCGGCCTATTCAACCGCGAACAGATCACCAACATGCTTGCCAGGAAAGTTGCTCGCGGTAAGAAAAACCATTTGAAACTGGCGGTGATGTTTCTGGATCTGGATCATTTCAAACACATCAACGACTCGTATGGCCATGCAGCAGGCGATCTGCTACTCAGAAGCATTGCCCTTCGTTTAAAACATTGCGTGCGTGACGGCGATTTTGTCGCTCGATTGGGAGGTGACGAATTCTGTATTGTGCTGAATGACCTCGAAAGCGCAAGCACCGCAAGCCAGATTGCGCTGCGTATTCTCGAGGAGTTATCCAAGCCGCATGACATCAACAGCCAGGAAATTCTGACAAGTACGAGTATCGGAATTGCAATTTACGATGGCACCCAAAACTCCGCCAGCGAGCTTCTCAAAAATGCCGATGCAGCCATGTATCTTGCAAAAAACAAAGGCCGAAGCCAGTACGCCTACTTCTCCGAAGATCTGGAAGAAGAAGCCAGAATGCGGATTGAGCTGGGCACAAAACTGAAAAATGCTATTTGCAATAACGAGTTGGAGACATACTTCCAACCCCAGTATCACGCGAAATCGGGCGAACTTGTGGGTCTTGAGGCGCTGATGCGTTGGCAATCAGATGGCAACTATATCAGCCCGGTTCTGTTTATTTCGATCGCAGAAGAGCGCGGCCTTATTAATGAATTGGGGCTCTGGATACTCAATGATGCCTGCCTTAAGTTAAAGGACTGGCAAAGCAGAAAGCTTCTTCCTTCAACCGTGACTCTAAGTGTCAACATCTCTAGCAGGCAACTTCAGTTTGACGGATTTCTCGACTCGCTTAGCCGTGTACTGAATGAAACGGGGATTGCCCCAAACTGTTTGGAACTCGAGCTGACAGAGTCCGCTGTGATGGCTGATCCGGAGCAATGCATCCGTATTTTCAAACACGTTCAACAGCTTGGTTGCCGAATTTCCGTAGACGACTTCGGAACCGGCTACTCATCCCTGTCCTATCTCAGCAGCCTCCCTCTGGATGCACTAAAAATAGACCGTAGTTTCGTCAACGACATTATTCAGGATGGAACAAACCAGGCGATCGTCAAAGCCATTATCGGCTTGTCCCATAACCTTGGTCTTAAAGTGGTCGCCGAAGGTGTTGAAACCGAAGCTCAACATCACTTTTTAAGAGACAATGGTTGCGATGTCATGCAAGGCTATTTGCTAAGCCGTCCTGTCCCTGCAAACGAACTCGAAAGCATGCTTTAAATGCGCACCTTTGACGCCTATACTGGCCAAAATTTGGATTTCATCATTAGGTAAGCGCAATGACTCAGGACGAACTCAAGAGTGCAGTGGCACTGGAAGCGGTCAATCTGATTAAAGATAAGCTGGATAGCGATAGCATCATTGGTATCGGCACGGGTTCGACGGCGAACTTTTTTATCGATCACCTCGCAGAGCTGAAGCACACTTTTGACGGTGCAGTAGCAAGCAGTGAGGCGAGCGCCGAAAGACTCAAAGCACACGGCATTCCGGTCTACGAACTGAACAGCGCGCCAAAACTTGATTTCTACATTGATGGTGCAGATGAATGTAACGAGCGCCTGGAACTGATCAAAGGTGGCGGCGGCGCCCTCACCAGGGAAAAGATCGTGGCTGCCGTAGCGAAAACCTTTATTTGTATTGTGGATGGTAGCAAGCAAGTAGACTTACTCGGCCAATTCCCCCTTCCGGTAGAAGTGATTCCAATGGCAAGAAGCTACGTAGCGCGCGAACTCGTAAAGCTCGGTGGCGACCCTGTGTGGCGTGAGGACTTCACTACCGACAATGGCAATGTCATCCTTGATGTCCACAATATGAAAATCCAGTCTCCAATCGCGACGGAAGAGCAAATCAATCAAATTACAGGCGTGGTGACTAACGGCCTGTTCGCCGTTCGACCTGCCGACATTCTTCTCGTTGGCACCGAAAATGGTGTAAAAACCTTAAAAGCCGCGGTTTAGCTTGCGTCATAAGCTTGGTTTGAACCACGCAAGGCATTATAATCGCGGCCTTTGAAATAGCGCCCAAGTTGAGGAAACTTACATGATTTTTGACAACATCCCAGCAGGTAAAGACCTACCGAACGATATTTACGTTGCGATTGAGATTCCTGCGAACAGCAGCCCAATCAAATACGAAATCGATAAAGACATGGGTGCCGTTCTTGTTGACCGCTTCATGGCAACTCCAATGTTTTACCCTGCAAACTACGGCTTCATCCCGCATACCCTTGCAGACGATGGTGACCCGCTAGACGTTTTGGTAATCACTCCTTACCCGGTATTGCCAGGCTCAGTTATCCGCTGTCGTCCTGTTGGCATGCTGAACATGGAAG
This sequence comes from Oleiphilaceae bacterium, assembly GCA_036833965.1. GTDB lineage: Bacteria > Pseudomonadota > Gammaproteobacteria > Pseudomonadales > Oleiphilaceae > PZPK01. Next base: position 263 of record DAITOW010000361.1, on the reverse strand, counting down.
ACGAAGCAGGTGGTGATGAGAAACTGATCGCAGTACCTCATGAGAAACTGACCACTGCGTACAACGACGTGCACGATGTAGAAGACCTGCCATCACTTTTGAAAGAGCAGATTCGACACTTCTTTGAAAACTACAAAGATCTTGAAGCTGGTAAGTGGGTAAAAATCATCGGTTGGGAAAACGCCGATGCTGCAAGAGCTTCTATCGAAAAAGCGGCGGCGGCTTACAAGAAGTAAGTTAAAGTCGAATAGGGAGGGCCAACT
>DAITOW010000360.1:0-2689 GCA_036833965.1 Oleiphilaceae bacterium | reverse complement strand
GAGTACGGCTAATATGTTTTACGAATACAAAATTATACTAATTACAGTAATGTTCCTATTTGCATATCTGATCGTGGCTTGGAAGAATCATTTCAATCGCGCAGCAATCACTTCAATACGTTTTTTTGTAGCAGTCCTTTTTATTTGGTTTTATCTCATATTATGCAGACTGGTTGTAATAGATATAGATCTTGAGCTTGCTGGTACCGAAGAAGAGCGTGCAGCAATATATGCGAGTGATGGAGCGGGAAATATTGGAGCGATGCTTTTCGGGTGGTTTCCGAGTCTTCTGGTTGTCACATTTGTATGGGCATGGGTTCGAGTTTGGCGCCGGCTTAGCGGGCGATGTTCGAAAGCGGAGTAAGTGCCTGACCAGCACAGACCAAATCAGCCGCACGTCATCTGGACTCACATAAGACGCGTGCACTTTCCTCTGGCGCACAGAATGGCCTTTCAGTCTCTGTAATCTACTCTCGCTTGTTTAAACTTGCCCAGGTCAGTCAAAGAGGTCTTCAAGCCTTACTCGGATCTGGTAAAGGTAAGAATGTGGCCCTTAAAATCGCTAGCTAAATACGCTGTATTTTCCGGTTTAGAAAATGAGGATTTGTAACCAATTTCAAGCAGCTTTTTGGCAAGCTTACTTTTTCTTCCTCGATCCGGATCGACCAGAATAACTTCACATTTTGGGTTTGAATGCACTCGAATAAACTCCGCCAGCAATACTACGTGCTCGTCTTCATACAATAAATCGCTACCAATAATCAGGTCGAAACGACCCAGGGAGTCATCTTTATCTGCCCAGCCAGTTCTCTCAAATGGAATGGGCTTGTCCCCATTAAGCTCTGCGTTTCTAACTAAAAAGCCTTCGGTTTCCGGATGATAATCAGTGGCGGTGATATCTACGTCTTGTTTGTTCAACAACAAACTACTCAGTGCCGTTCCGCATCCAACTTCAAGAACGCGCCGAGCGCCAATGTCGTAATCAACCAGATGATGTGCCAGCACCAGACTTGATGGCCAGACGACTCCAAAAATAGGCCACGTCGCTGAAGAGATTCCCAGATCTTCGGCAACCCCATGAGGGTCATGAAACTCTTGGTTATTTCGGAGTGTGCAAAGATGAATATCTGTTTTTCCAAACTCAATCGTTTGGTAACGCAAGCGTAAGTCTAACAAGTGGCTGCCTCAAAAGTTGAGCGCTCAGCCAACTATCAAGGATAAATGACAAAACGAAGAAACTACCAGACTATAGCACCGGGCAAGAAAAGCAAATGATTCAGAAATGCGTTCACACAGATATCACAAAGAAAGAAGCACGAATAGCCCGCTCTGGCTTTAAAATACTTACCTAAGCTCAGGCAGCAAAGTTCACTGTTACCCAAGATCAAAAAGGCCCTCAAGCAGAGACAACACATAACAAGGCGCGCCATGGTGCCAATATATCGATACACACTACATCAATAAAAACGTTTAAGCGTTAGTATGGTAGCTCTCTATTACTGCAATAAAAGGATCCGCCAATGAATGTGGACAAAGCGAAAAAACGTATCGCAAAGCAGATTAAAAAAGGCTTCAACGGCTACCCTCTAATTTCAATACAGTATTTTGGTAAAACATCAGACGCTGCTAACGAAGTGGTTATTTCATTTATTCTTGAAGAAGGCTCTGAACCTCAAGAGCAAAAGCTTTCATGTGATAATGACGCGAGAGAAGATGAAACGATTCAGTCTGTTCTGATAAAAATAATTGAACGGGCAAATGCCAGCACAGTGACAGAACTCGACGGCATTTCGATTAGGGATCGCGCGCAATAAAACGAATTGATTGCCTCGCGAACTAAAGACGAACCAAGGATGCGCAAGGTCGCCCTAAACGAAGTGACGCCTGTTCCAGGGTGCGCTGATAGAGAGATGAAACAATATGCTTGCAAGACACACTACAGGCCTCGTTGTTGTCGATATACAAGGTAAATTGGCGCGCATGGTTCACGAAAGCGGCACGCTAATTGCCAACTGCGAAAGGCTAATTAAAGGTGCACAGGCTCTCGGGCTTCCAATAATTCAGCTTGAGCAAAACCCCGAAAAAATCGGAACGACAGTCGAGGAGCTTAGCCCCCTACTGATCAATGCCCGGCGCATATCCAAATTTACATTTGGTGCGTGCGACGATCCGGATTTCGTCAACGCTATCCGTTCTCATGATGTCGACACATGGCTTGTCTGCGGTATCGAGACACATATTTGTGTCTATCAAACAGCAAGAGGGTTGGCGAGACTTGGCTTAAAGGTAGAAGTCGTGAGCGATTGCGTGTCTTCGCGAGCAAGGGACAATAAAACGCTTGGCCTCGATAAGCTAACGCGGCATGGCGTTGAACTAACGAGTTTAGAGATGTGTCTTTACGAGTTGGTCAAAGACTGCAGAGCGCCCGAGTTCAAACAAATTCTTGAGCTCATCCGGTAAAAAGTATCAAGCCACTAGGCTTGATACTCGACTGAGACCACTTCACCACCGATTGATTTCACTGGACCTCTGACCGAGGAAGAACAGAGATCGTCGGCAGAGGACATCACAACACGGTTCAGGCGCTTGCCAATTGGCTTTCTGATCGCTTGCTGTCGACCTTAAATCGGGCCATAAACGGGAGCAATTTTATTGATTTCATTCCAAGCACACTGGCTGCGGCAAGAAC
>DAITOW010000359.1:0-2692 GCA_036833965.1 Oleiphilaceae bacterium | reverse complement strand
CTGTACATCTGTGAGGGCAACGCTCACCGGCAGATCCTGCTGTCGCCAGGTTTTGCCCTGATCATCGCTCAGGATCACATGCCCGCGTTCACCGGCAGACATCAGCTTGCTACCCACGCTATCAATGACGAAGAGCGCCGACGATTCCGGATTGCTAATCTTGAGTGCAGCAGTCTTGAGTGGGTCGGCAGCATAGCTCTGGGAAGAGGCCAGGCTTGCCATCACAAAAAGGGACACCCCCATTAAGTGAACAAAACTGCGTGCATGCCCAAACAAGGCCTGAGGATGAAACTTCACTATTTGTCTCCAATAAGGATGGCGGCAACACCCTTGCTGCCGCCAATCACATCAACGTCGGCCCAGACGACGCACTTCTTCAGGGGTAAATTGTTTAAAGTCCATCGTGCGTTCTTCGCTTAGCTTGTATGACACATTGTCATTCGCCACAACGCCATCAATACCATAGTCGGACTTCTGCAAATCGTAGAACGCTTTTACGCGCGTTACGAAGCTAGGAATGTGCGGAAAGGTGTAACTGGTAGAAACACCGGTACGCCATAGCTCGCCACGCGAGTCGTAGCTATCTGACAGCATCACCGCCCAGCTATCTTCATCGATGTAGAACACGCGTTTTGAATAGGCGTGACGCTTGCCGTCTTTCAGAGTCGCTTCAACAACCCAAACACGGTGTAGCTCCCAACGAATCAGATCAGGGTTCAGGTGGTAGTCTGCTGCCAACTCATCAACAGGACGATCGACTGCATCGTAGTTGTTGTAAGGAACATACATTTCCTGCTTTCCTACGGTCTTCCAGTCAAAACGATCCAGCTTGCCGGAAAACAAATGGTTCTCGTCGTAGAAATTATTGCCACCTGTAGCCGGGTTTGGATTGTCATAACCGACACTCGGTGAACGACGCACGCGTCTCTGACCCGGCATATACATCCAGGCACTCAGATCTGCTTCCGAGGTATCCAATGGACCGCTCACTAGTAACACTTCACCCTTACGGCGTGCAGGCTCTTCAAATTGATACAGGTTTGCTTGCACCATTGAGGGGTCAAAGGACTCAATGCTGCCATCCTTATCGTAGTAAGGAATGATCGACTTGTAGTTTGACGTACCCGCCATGATCACATCCTGACCCGGATACTTAACGCCAGCGCCCAGGCCGACGCTTTCAAGCTGGCCCGCAACGTAGCGTAGTACGTGGTTAGTCATGATTTCTTCAGCCACGTCAGTAATCGGGAATGGCGTACCACCGAAAGCATCGCGTGTACCCAGACGATCATCTGTCATGTAGGCGCGAACTGCGTTGTCTGCAGTGTTCTCGTAAACCCAAGCAGGCTGCGAGAAAGAGCGGCGCGTTTGGTAGACATCCAGACGATAGCTGTCAGGATACTGCTTGAGCATCGCGATCTGACCTTCGCTCAGATTGCTTGCATACTTCTCAAGGTTGGCTGGCGTGATGCTGAACGCAACCTGATCCCCGGCGAAAGGGTTAAGCGCAAAGCCGCGCTCATCCAGTGATTTCTCAGCAGCAACAAAACCAATACCGCCCGTGTAAGCAGGAATAGTCCCTTCTGCATTACCAGCCATTTCTGCGCCGTTTGGTGTTAAATCCTGACCAAGACGCGCAGCTTCTTCAGCGCTAACCTTTGCGAAGGCCGTACCGGATACAGTCAATGCCATTGAGGCAATCAGGCTGCAGCCAACTAGCTTAATCTTCATACACATAGTGTTATACCTTTTTTGTTTTGGTTCGCGCGCTGCACACGGCAGCGCGTTCAACGCGTCTTATTCAGAACGTGTAATTTGCTGTGAGTGACAGTAGGTCTCGATCAGACAGGGAGTTACTTTCGGCATCACCCAGATAATCTGTGTAAGACAGGTCTACGATAAAATCAGAGTGGTATGTAAATGCAGTACCCACAGTCACTTCATCGGCATCTTCTTCAAAACTGCCTGCCATGACCGATGTACCATTCGGGTTGTACTCGTACTTGAGGTATGGCGAGATATCAAGGCCTGCTATCACCTGAAGATAATCGAACTCGGACGCAATCGTTGCACCGTAGGCGAACTCATCAGTTCCATTCAAGGTCTTGTTCTTGTAGCTATAAGCGTGGTTTGCACCCATCTCACCTGTGAAGGTCATACTATCCCATGCGAAGGTATCGCCAAACACATGAATCGCAGAAAGCTGAACTTGCGCAACATCGCCGTCAACATAACTGAAGCCAAGAATATTGGTCGGATCGACAACTTCCACAGCAACGCCAGTACGATAAGAGATTTCACCACCGATATTGGTATCACCTACCAAAGTGCCGAAACTCATGCCATAAAGCTTAATGTCTTCCTGGTATGCGAGGTGGTAGGAAGCCAAGTCTGCGGCATCGCCAGCAGCAGCCGTCTGAACGCCAGCCTGCGCAGCGGGGTTGGATAACACGAAAGCCTTACACGCTTCAAACGCTGGTACATCCGCCGCTGAAGTTGGAGGGGCACAGAATGGAGCGCCATTGTTATAGACAATACTTGCTTCAGTCGCACTCGCCAAACTGTCTACGCTGAACCCTGGCGCAAAAGCGGAAATAGGCTGTGCTGACGCAATGACGCCATCTCTGTAGGGCGAACTTTTACCGCCTCCGGATTTACCAATTACCATCGGGTACTTGTCATGGTATTTGAG
>DAITOW010000358.1:0-2725 GCA_036833965.1 Oleiphilaceae bacterium | reverse complement strand
ATTATGAAGCGGTTAACAAAGACCAAATTGCTCAGCTTGAACGAATCGTAAATCAAGAGATTCGTCTGAATACGCCTGTCTTAACAACGCTGACGGATATGGATAGCGCTCGTAAAATGGGTGCCATGGCCTTGTTTGGAGAGAAGTACGGAGATGAGGTTCGAGTTCTAACTATGGGGCAGAACGACTTCTCCGTAGAGTTGTGTGGAGGAACGCATGTTCAGCGAACAGGAGATATCGGTCAGTTTGTCATACTTTCGGAAGGAGGAATTTCCTCGGGTGTTCGCCGAATAGAAGCGGTTACCGGTCTAGGTGCGGAAGAGTATGTTCGGTCGAATTTGGAAAGCGTTTCAGGTATTGCTTCGCAGCTCAAATGTTCTAAGGAAGAAGTCTTGGAAAAGGCTCAACAGCAGTTGGAGAGAGTGAAGCAGCTAGAGAAGGAACTGGATAAGCTTAAGGCTAAGTTGGCTGCAAATGCGGGAAGTGAAATCGCAGATGCAGCTGTTGAGGTTAATGGCGTCAAAGTGATTGCGCAATGCATTGATGGAATGGATCGCAAGAGCCTAATGGATGCTGTGGATAAATTGAAGAATGAGCTCGGCGAAGCAGTCGTGATGCTTGCTTCCGTTGAGGATGGAAAAATAGTTTTGATAGCCGGCGTTACTAAATCAATTTGTAAGAAATATCCTGCCGGTGACTTGATGAAAGTAGTCTCTGCGCAAGTTGATGGTAAGGGCGGTGGTCGTCCTGATATGGCGCAAGGCGGGGGTAGTAATATCGACGGTCTTGAAGCCGCCTTGGCAGGGGTTCAAGACTGGGTTGCTGCTAAGGTATAATCCCGCGGCTTTAGGTTTTAGCTTGCTTAAGTAAGCAGTACAGGAAAAGTTAAAAATGGCGTTGTTGGTTCAAAAGTTCGGCGGCACATCTGTCGGATCTGTGGAGCGTATTCAGGCAGTTGCGGAGAAGGTTAAGTCGTTCCGCGATAATGGTGATGATGTTGTCGTCGTAGTTTCTGCTATGAGTGGTGAGACTAATCGTCTGATTGGATTAGCTTCCGCAATTATGGAAGATCCTACCCCGAGGGAGATGGATGTACTGGTTTCAACGGGAGAGCAGGTAACCATTGCCTTGCTCAGCATGGCTCTCAATAATCTGGGTTGTGATGCGCTTTCCTACACGGGTGCGCAAGTTCGAATTAGAACCGATAGTACGCATACAAAAGCGCGTATCATGGATATCGATGAGCATAAAATGCGTAAGGATTTGGATGCGGGTCGAGTTATCGTTGTTGCCGGCTTTCAAGGCGTCGATGAGTTCGACAATATCACGACTTTGGGGCGTGGGGGCTCAGATACAACGGCTGTGGCGCTTGCTGCGGCACTAAAAGCGGATGAGTGTCAAATCTATACAGATGTTGATGGTGTTTATACCACTGATCCTCGTGTCGTTGAAGGCGCTCGCCGAATGGAAAAGATTACTTTTGAAGAGATGATTGAAATGGCTAGTCTCGGCTCAAAAGTATTGCAAATTCGATCTGTCGAGTTTGCGGGTAAATATAATGTACCGCTGCGTGTTCTTTCCAGTTTTCAAGAAGGACCGGGCACCTTAATTACTACTGAGGATGAAGGAAGTATGGAACAGCCACTTGTGTCTGGTATCGCGTTTAATCGTGACGAAGCAAAATTAACACTAGTCGGAGTTCCGGATATCCCAGGCATCGCCAGTAAGATCTTGAAGCCGGTGAGTGAGAAAAATATCGAAGTCGATATGATTGTGCAAAACATTGGCGTCGATAACTGCACGGACTTTACATTCACTGTTCATAGAAATGACTTCAAGAAAGCCCTTTCGATTTTAGAACAGGTGTGTGCGGATCTTGGTGCCAAACGGGTTGTAGGTGATGACGGAATAGCTAAGGTTTCAATCGTCGGGGTGGGAATGCGATCTCATGCCGGTGTCGCTAGCAAGATGTTTGATTCGCTTTCACAAGAGGGAATCAATATTCAGATGATCTCGACTTCTGAAATCAAGATCTCGGTAGTGATCGATGAAAAATATATGGAATTAGCTGTACGCGCACTACATAGTGCGTTTGATTTGGGTGCTGATAAGTAGGTGCCTTTTGCATCTATTTAAGGGTGCAATGAGTAACTTGAAAGCTAGTGACTTGACTCAATCTTAAAAAGTTCTAAACAATTACTTTATTTTTGAGAAATCTGGACGATACTCCGGTAGCGAGTTTGAAAGGCCTGCAAGTCTAATTGGATTAGTAGTACGAAACAAAGGAGCAAGCGAATGCTTATACTGACGCGACGTGTCGGCGAAACGCTAATGGTGGGCGACGATGTCACGGTCACTGTACTTGGGGTGAAAGGTAATCAGGTTCGAATTGGTGTTAACGCACCGAAAGACGTTTCTGTTCACCGAGAAGAGATTTATCAGCGGATACAGAAAGAGAAGTCAGAATCTGGCCAATCTGACGAATAGTTGATCAGACTTTTTTGGGTTTTATCATTCCTTCCTAAAAAAGTGGAAATAAAGAGAATTGGCGCTTGGCATTTAATATTATTTTGGTATTATACGCCGCGTCTGGAGAGATGGCCGAGTGGCTGAAGGCGCACCCCTGCTAAGGGTGTATGGGTTTACGCCCATCGAGGGTTCGAATCCCTCTCTCTCCGCCATGAAAATTTGAAGATACGCGGCTGTAGCTCAGCTGGATAGAGTA
>DAITOW010000357.1:0-2767 GCA_036833965.1 Oleiphilaceae bacterium | reverse complement strand
GTAGAAGGTATTTCCGGAGCGACGATCCTCGGTGATGGCACAGTTTCACTGATTCTCGATATAGGTGGCTTGGTCAAACTTTCGGGCGTCAGTCGGGATGATTATCAGAAAACCGTTGCTAACGACGATACCGCAGCAGCATAAGTTTGAGAGCCGGATATGAACAACGAAATACAAGCAAGTGTAAGCAACAGCGACATCGATGAGGCTTTGCAGTCACAGGTAGAGCTTGCAGAGCAATATTTGACCTTTTATATGGAAAAAGAAGAGTTTGGGGTCAACATTCTTTCCGTGCAGGAGATTCGCGGTTGGGAGGCTGTTACAGCGATACCGAACTCACCCGAACATGTTTTGGGCGTGATGAATCTGCGTGGCACGGTGGTCCCGGTCATAGATCTCAGAATGTGCTTTGGTTTGGAGAATCTGGAATACAACGATGCAACGGTGGTGATTATTCTCAATATCACGAGTAGCAAAGGCGGGAACAAGGTGATGGGTGTTGTGGTAGATGCGGTGTCAGACGTGCATAACTTTGCAGAAAAAGATATTCAGGCCGCACCGGAACTTCGCGACAAGCAGCAGGGAAAATATGTCAGGGGACTTGGAAGCACAGCCGAGCACATGGTGATTCTTTTGGATCTCAATGAGGGGCTGATCTACGACTCGGAGAACACGCTCAGTATTCACTAAAAGGAATTGGAGGGAGTCAGTTTGGGGGTGGCAGCGAAATCTATTCAGCGCGAGTTTCATATGTCCGAAAAGGACTTCAATGAGATTAGCGATCTTCCCTACAAATACACAGGCATCGTTTTGGGCGATCACAAGCAGGACATGGTCTACGGCCGTCTTGCGAGAAGAATGCGCGATCTTGGTTTGTCTAATTTCGTTGATTATCTCGAGTTGATACAGGAAACATCACAACCGGAAGTTAGCCTCTTCATTAATGCGATTACCACTAACCTAACTTCGTTTTTCAGAGAATCCCATCACTTTGACTATTTAACAAGCGCCGCGCTACCTCAGTTGCTAAAGGGCAATCGGGGCAAGTTAAGATGCTGGTCTGCGGGATGTTCCACGGGCGAAGAGCCGTATTCCATTTCGCTTACACTCAACGAATTTACCCCGATGAAAAACTGGGATGTAAAAGTTTTGGCGACAGACCTGGATTCCAGCGTACTGCAGAAAGCTTCACAGGGTGTTTACGACATAGAGCGGATCGAGTCGCTCAGCAAGTCCGTGAAAAGCAAGTGGTTCCTGTTTGATCGTAATCATCCCGACATTGTTAAGGTCTCGCCAACGCTACAACAGCTTATTCGATTCAAGCGATTGAATCTTTTGGAGGGATGGCCAATGAAAGGGAAATTCGATTTCATTTTCTGCCGAAACGTGATGATTTATTTTAACGAAGAGACTCAGGTGCGTTTGCTGAATCGCTTCGCCGATATACTGAATCCAAATGGATTTTTGTTTATAGGTCACTCTGAGAGCTTACATTCCGTTGCCTCCCGCTTTAACTCAATGGGCAAGACTATCTACCAGTTAAAGGGGTAAGCAATGGAGCAGGCATTCCAGATTGGCCCTTTGCCGCCAGCAGAGCCGGGTTTTGAACATGTGAATCGTTATTGGGACAGGCGTATGAATATGCCAGCTGCCAAGATCTTGCCGGGAGAGCTTTATGTCAGTCGCCATGGCGAGCTGATTGCCACTGTGCTTGGTTCCTGTATCTCAGCGTGTATCCGCGATCGTCAACTTGGCGTAGGTGGTATGAACCATTTTATGCTTCCAGCGGAAGGGGAACACTCAACCGATAGCTGGGGGGGCGAAGTGGCCCTTGCATCGCGTTACGGCAATTGGGCGATGGAGTATCTGATCAACGAAATACTGAAAATGGGTGGAAGTCGCAGAAACCTGGAGGTCAAGGTTTTTGGCGGTGGAAACGTGCTGGCGAATATGACCGAGATCGGCTCGCGCAATGTTGAATTTGTGAAAGCGTATCTGCGAAATGAAGGTTTGGAGATTAATGCGATGGACGTTGGCGGGCCCTATCCGCGCAAGGTTCTTTATTTTCCGGATACAGGGGCTGTCAAAATGAAACGTCTGGTCACCGTTGCAAATGACACAATTGCGCAGCGTGAACGCGATTACCGTCAGGTATTGACCAAGCCAACCGACAGCGGTGATGTCGAATTGTTTTAGCGTTGAATTGTATCGAAGAGGGAAGATTTGAAAACATACAAAGTACTCATCGTTGACGATTCTGAGTTAATCAGGCAACTGTTAACCGAGATTATCAGCAAGGCTCCCGATCTTACGGTGGTCGGTGTAGCTAGTGACCCTTTTGATGCAAGAGAAAAGATCAAGGCGCTTAATCCGGATGTGATTACTCTGGATGTCGAAATGCCGAAGATGGATGGTATTTCGTTCCTCAAGAATTTAATGCGCTTGCGACCAATGCCCGTGGTCATGATTTCGACGCTCACCGCCAAGGGTGCTCCAGTGACGTTAGATGCGCTTGAAATCGGAGCGGTTGACTATGTGTGTAAGCCCCAGGGCGGCGCATGGGCGGATTTGGCGCAATACGCGGGCTTGATTCAGGAAAAGGTCAGGGCTGCTGCTCAGGCGAATATGGGAGGGCATGATGCGCACCGAAAGGTTTCTGCGCCAGCCACACTCAACGGAGAAGATCGTTTTAAAACAGGAAAGGTCATTTGTATTGGAAGTTCGACTGGTGGTACGGAAGCCTTAAAAGAGGTGCTGCGTGTCATGC
>DAITOW010000356.1:0-2769 GCA_036833965.1 Oleiphilaceae bacterium | reverse complement strand
ACCTTGCCAAGGTCGGGGTCGCGAGTTCGAATCTCGTTTCCCGCTCCAATCTCTTTTTAGTCCTTTTGATTTCCTACATTCGTGTTTCCCGATCAAGAGCACCTAGTCATGTATGAAATTTCAGCTCTGCACACATACCCTATAAAGTCATGTCGGGGTGTAACGTTATCCTCGATGACTATTGATGCTTTTGGGCCTCAGTTCGACCGGCGCTTTATGCTGGTTGATGAAGAGTTTAAGCATGTTACGCAAAGATCAGATCCTGCGATGGCGAACATTAGCGTTGCTTTTGATGGTGCAATTTTGCGTCTTGAGTTTGCCCGGCAGTCGTTTAGTGTTCCCGTCTCAGCCTTTGTAGAACCTCTTAAAGTGTCAGTTTGGGCTGATCTGGTTGATGCGTTAGCGTTGGAGCAGGCCGGGCCGGAATTTTCGGTCGATGCAGCTTTGTCCGTGTTTTTGAACAAGCAGGTGCGGCTTGTTTATATGCCTCTATCGACCTTTCGGCAGGTAGATTCCGAGTTTTGCAGTGACAAGGCTCAGGTTAGTTTTGCCGATGGCTTCCCTTTGTTGCTTTGCAGTGAGGCATCCCTGGCTGATTTGAATGATCGCTTAAAAGCACCTGTAGAGATGGAGCGTTTTCGACCTAATATCGTGATTTCAGGTGGCTCAGCGTTTTCTGAGAGTGAATGGAAGCGAATCCGGATTGGTGATATTGAGTTCGATTCCGTAAAGCCTTGTTCAAGGTGCAGCATGATAACCTTGGATGAACATGGAACCTTTAGCAAAGAGTCGCTAAAAACTCTGGCGAGTTATCGGTCTAACCGATTTGGCGCCTGCTTTGGTGAAAACCTCGTGCACAGGGGGAGAGGAATGCTGGAGCTCGGCATGTCGGTTGAGATTCTTGAATAGAGCTTTCGTGAGTTAAAAAAGCTCTACCTCATCATTATCGTCATCGCGCTTTTGGCTGGTTTCAAAATGATGGCGATATATTTCCAATGCTTCCTGGACGCTGGCGCCATTCATGATGTGTTCAAACATCAGACGCTCTTCTTCCATTGAATAGTTCGACTTGATATCCGATTGCAGCTTAATCCAGGCTTCTGGCTTGTTTGCTGCCTGCGGATCTGAAACGAGCTCGCTGAGCCAGCATAAGTCACGTTTCACGTGATCAAGACGTTGCGTTAGCCGATCATAAAACTGAAAAGCCACAATTGCGTTAACAATCGAGCTGTGTAACTCGCTTCCTTCGCTCTTGAATTCGTCCAGATTAAAGGAGTCTTCTGTCACGGAAGTGAGTTGGGTGATTTTTTCAGCGATAAAGGAGAATGACTTGGTGAGCTCGGCTACTGATTTTTCACCATCACTCATTGTGCATTCTATCTGTGACACCGCGAGCGTAAGCAGGTTAATGGTTGACTTAACATGCTCCCATTCGAGTTGCATCGCATTTGTGTTGTAGGCTGGTTCAGACATTTAGTATCTTCTCTAGCTGTGCTCTAATATGGATCCGCTAATTGAAGTGTTGTGAATCATAGTCCAACACTCTGAAAATGCGACTTCCTCAGTGTAATTATTTGGTGATCCCCCCGCATGAGTATTGTCCGTCTTGAGAATGTATCTCTGGCCTATGGCTTAAAACCCCTTCTGGATGAAGTTAGTTTTGCGATTGAACGTGAGCAAAGAATTTGTTTGCTTGGCCGAAATGGAGAAGGTAAGTCATCTTTGATGCGTTTGATTATGCGGCAATCTGAGCCGGATAGCGGAACAATCATTTTTGACAAGAATCTCAAGATCGGTTTTCTGCCGCAGGATTTGCCTGATGCCGATCACCAGAAAACGTTTGATGTGGTTGCGCAGGGTTTGCCTGAAGTTGGTAAGTTGCTGTCTGAGTACCACAAGCTCATAGATGAAGGCAGTAATGATTTGTCAAAGCTCGAGCGTTTACAGGGAGAGATTGAGGTGCAGGGCGGATGGTCTCTTGATCATCGGGTAATGCAAATTCTAAAGCGTTTTGCGATCAAGCCAGGAGCATTGATGTCTGAACTTTCCGGAGGATGGCGAAGACGGGTCATGCTTGCAAAGGCGCTCGTTTCAGAGCCTGATCTATTGTTGCTTGATGAGCCGACCAACCATTTGGATATAAATGCAATTCGTTGGCTTGAAAAAACCTTGAAAGAATTTCGTGGCGCCTTGCTCTTTGTGAGTCACGATCGCGCATTTATCAAAGCGTTGGCGACCGGAATTGTTGAGCTGGATCGCGGTGCAATACGTTCATTTCAGGGCAGTTATTCAGATTATTTGATCGAAAAAGAGAAGCTTTTGGAGGAAGAAGAAAAGCAAAACAAGCTCTTCGATAAGCGGCTTTCAGAAGAAGTAACCTGGATTCGGCAGGGAATAAAGGCGCGAAGAACGCGAAACGAAGGCCGAGTGCGCGCTTTGAAGAAAATGCGCGAAGAGCGCAGGGGTAGAATTGAAAAAGTCGGCTCTGCGAGTTTCGGCATTGATTCGGGGGAGCAATCAGGTAAAAAAGTTGCCGAACTAAAAAACGTAAGCTTTGCGTTTGATGATGGTAGGACTCTGGTAAATGACTTTTCGATTACCATTATGCGTGGTGATCGTATTGGTTTGATCGGTGCGAATGGTGCAGGAAAAACGACGCTGTTGAAGCTCATTTTGGGACAGTTGGAGCCTGATTCGGGGTCAGTAAAGCTTGGTACGAAGCTTCAAGTTTCGTATTTTGATCAGTTACGGGACGGACTGGATCAGGAC
>DAITOW010000355.1:0-2771 GCA_036833965.1 Oleiphilaceae bacterium | reverse complement strand
ATTAAGGCGAGCGTAAAGTGTCCGAGTTACAAGAGACTTCAGAGTTAGATTCTTATGGGCGAGATAGCGCCGAATCAAAGCGCGCCGGCTCAATTGATGGCGGGGCTCCTAACGCGGAGCTTATGCCCTTTGAGCGTTTGCCGTTTTCGTTTGCAAAGAAGCAAGGGGCGGTTATTGTTCAGGACGGGAACGCACAAAAGATTGTTTATCGTCCCGGTTTGACGAGTTTGGCGTTTGCAGAACTCAATCGCATCACGCGCGGGCGCCTCGATTTTGAGTTGGCGAGCGAACAGGAATTCGATGAATATTTGAATATCGCTTACCAAAACGACTCTGCCGAAGCCATGCAAATGGTAGAGGGCCTGGGCGACGATATGGACCTTACCAGTCTCGCAAACTCGGTCCCGGAGACTGAAGATTTGCTGGAGCAGGAAGATGATGCTCCGATCATACGCCTCATTAACGCGATTCTTACTGAGGCGGTAAAAACCTCCGCGTCTGATGTACACATCGAAACCTTCGAGAAGCAATTAATTGTCCGCTTCCGCATCGACGGTATTTTGCGAGAGATCGTCAAACCCAAAAGAGCGCTCGCACCGCTGCTCGTCTCCCGAATTAAGGTTATGTCCAAACTGGATATTGCAGAAAAGCGTGTCCCGCAAGACGGCCGTATTTCTCTCCGTGTCGGCGGACGCGAGGTTGATATCCGTGTTTCCACAATGCCATCTGCGAACGGCGAACGAATTGTATTGCGTCTGCTTGATAAAAATGCCGGGCGCTTGCGCCTTGATCATTTGGGGATGACGGATCGTGATTTAAACGCGTTAAAAAGCACTCTTGCGCAGCCTCATGGCATCATGCTGGTTACCGGCCCAACGGGTTCCGGTAAAACCACAACGCTTTACGCGGGACTTTCGGAAATTAACGATCGCTCTAGAAATATCCTCACCGTTGAAGACCCGATTGAATACAACTTGCCCGGGATCGGTCAGACCCAGGTAAATACCAAAGTTGATATGACCTTCGCTCGTGGTTTGAGAGCAATTCTCCGTCAGGATCCAGATGTCGTGATGATCGGCGAAATCCGAGACCTTGAAACAGCAGAAATTGCTGTTCAAGCGAGTTTGACGGGCCACCTGGTGCTATCAACCTTGCATACCAATACCGCCGTTGGCTCGATTACCCGGTTAATGGATATGGGCGTGGAACCGTTTCTGATAAGCAGTAGTCTTGTCGGGATTATTGCCCAGCGACTGGTGCGGGTGCTCTGTAATGAGTGCAAGGAGCCTTATGAGGCAGATGAAGCGATCGCTCGACTGCTCGGCGTTGATGAATCGCAGCCTCCAACGATCTATAAGGCGAAGGGTTGTTCTGAGTGTAATCATTTGGGTTACAGTGGGCGAATGGGTATATACGAGGTAGTCGAAGTCGATGCAGCCCTGCGGGCACTGATTCATGACCGCGCGGGAGAGCAAGAGCTGGATGCTATGGCTCGTAAAAATTCGCCGAGTATATTCGATGATGGCGTGAGAAAAGTCCTCAGCGGCGTCACGACCGTCAATGAGTTGCTTCGGGTGACGCATAAAGGTTAAGTATGGCTGCGTTTGATTATATTGCCTTAGATGAGCGGGGCCGCAAGAAAAAAGGCGTCTTGGAAGCAGATTCTGCTCGACAGGTGAGACAGCTACTGCGTGACAAGGGCTGGATGCCGTTGGAGGCCAATCAAGCGGTAGAGAAAAAATCCGCCGGTGGTGTAATGCCTCGTCGAAAGGGCTTGAGTGTCCGTGATCTCGCCCTGGTTACTCGACAAATAGCAACGCTTGTGCAGAGCGGGATTCCGATTGAGGAGACGCTAACGGCAGTTGCTTCGCAAAGTGAAAAACCGGCAATACGCAGCATGATGCTGGCGATACGCTCTAAAGTCATGGAAGGCTTTACTTTGGCGGACAGTCTTGGCGAATACCCGGGGGCTTTTCCAAAGCTTTATCGTTCTACCGTGGCTGCGGGTGAGGCGGCCGGACATCTGGACTTAGTTCTTAATCGTTTGGCTGATTATACTGAAGGACGACAGGCGGCGCGGCAGAAGATCCAGCTAGCAGCTATTTATCCCATTATCCTGTCAGTGGTGGCCATCGCAATCGTAATCTTCCTGTTGACCTACGTCGTGCCCGACATTATTGAGGTATTCATTAATAATGGGCAGGCATTGCCTCCACTAACGCAAGCCTTGCTAAATGTGAGTGATTTTCTTGCAGATTGGGGTGGCTTACTGGCGCTGTTAATTGTGGCTGGTATGCTCTTGTTCCGGTACATGCTTCGGAAAAAGCAATTTCGTTTTGTATGGCATAAGCAACTGCTGATGATGCCTTTTATTAAAAAAGTCAGTCGGGGCACCAATACCGCGCAATTCGCAAGTACTCTCAGTATTCTGACAAGCTCGGGCGTTCCACTTGTTGAAGCGATGAAAATCAGCTCGGAAGTTTTAAGCAATGATTGCTTGAAGTCGTCGTTGCAGACCGCCGCACAGCAGGTGAGCGAAGGCGCGAGTTTGCACAAGGCGCTTGATAATACCGGATACTTTCCCCCGATGATGGTGCATATGATTGCAAGCGGCGAGTCCAGTGGCGAACTGGACCAGATGCTAGAGCGCACGTCAGCACACCAGGAAAGTGATCTGGCAGCTTTAATTGAGACAATTGTCGGCTTGTTTGAGCCATTGATGCTGCTTTTTATGGGCGCAGTGGTGCTCGTTATCGTACTGGCTATTATGC
>DAITOW010000354.1:0-2774 GCA_036833965.1 Oleiphilaceae bacterium | reverse complement strand
ACCGAACGGTTGATCCGCTATCTTGTGTCGCAGTCGATTTCAAGAAGCCCGGTCGAAATCCCGGAAGTGGTGATCGAAGAGTTTTGGTTATTTTTCCAGGAGTTGATCGAAAGCCCCGAATTGCAGGGCATTTTCGAGTTAAACCTAGAGATCACACGGGCAATATTACGTGTCTATGAGCCAATCCTCGTTGATGCGATCAATACTATCAAGAATCTGCGGCAGATTAACCGGGATGGTTTTAACAATATCGTTCGTAAACTTCAGGTATTGCGTGGTGATATTCAGATATTGAAACGCCAGATTCAGGCCATTCGCTATATCAAGCCTTTCCTCGAAACGGATCCCAAGGATTTTTCCGGACAAGCCCAGATTGTTTCAAAAATGGTCTCGGAATTTGGCCCTTTGTTTATCAAGATGGCGCAAGTTGCTGCAGCGAGCGCAGATTTTCTCCCGGAAGAAATTGCCCGTGAGTTAGAGGTGTTTCAGCAGGATGTCGAACCGATGACGCCTGAACAGGTCCGAAAGGCCTTTATAGAAGACTTTGGCCAGGCTCCAGAGTCTTTATATTACGAGTTTGATGCAAGCAAGCCGCTAAAATCGGGTTCTATAGGCTCAGTATTCCTAGCCAAAAAAGCCGTGGAGCGTGGCGGTAATGCCGTTCTCGTGCCAATCGTCGTTAAAGTTGCTCGACACAACCTTGAGCGCGAGTTTGCGATGGGATCTTTAGCCATTGAGTTAATGCTGATTAGTAGTCAGTACTGGGCACCGCATTCAAAGCTTCGTCCGTTTCTTAAGTCCATGGCGCTGCAAATCAAAGAATTCACTCGCGGGTTTGAGCAGGAGCTCGACTTTTCACAGGAAGCGGATACCCAACAGCGTTTTTATGAGCGGTCCCTGCATTCCCATGTTTGGCATGTGCCCAAGGTTTATGGCGCGAGTGGCCGGATTATCGAGATGGAGTTTGTCGATAATACCAAACCCATCTCTCAGGCTTTGGAAGGATCATTCAACAGGGAAGAAAAGCGTCGGGCGATTGCACATAACTTCATTTACACGATTGTTGAACACCTTGTCTTTTATCAGGAGCTTCATGGTGATTTGCACCCCGGGAATGTCCTGGTAGATGAAGCCAATGCGCTTTATCTGATTGATTGGGGCAATAGTATTCAAATGGCAGGTAAGTGGGGCTATGTATTTTCGTACCTGTCAGCTGCACTGTGTGGTGATATCGAAGAGCTTGCTGACACCTTGATTGCCATGAGTACAGATCCTAGTAAACACGAAAGTCAACGAGAGAAAATATTGGCCGCGTTAAGTGAGACTCTTAGCAAGAAGGCGATCAAACCCATTGAGCCGTGGCAGCTTTGGAAGTTTTATCAGGAAGGAAGTGAAGGGCTTCGCGTGCGAACCAGTGCCGCAATTCAGTTGCTGTCCAATACCTATCAATTAGGAATGACGATTCAGAGTGATTACTTGCATTTGTCGCGCTCAATTTCCGCGCTGATCGCCAGTTACGCCAATCTTTACGCAAAAGAGAAGCGAATTATTATCGCTAAAGAGTTTGCGACAGGACTGTTTAAGGTTCCGTTTGAATACGGGCTGATCAACATTGCGCAAGACGCGACGCAACTGTTTTTCCGGCAATTGCGAACAGTACCGATAAGGGTTCCACGTCTTTCGATGGAGATGGTGCCCTTGTCGACGAACAATAGTAATCGTTCTGGTGCAAATGTTACTTCAGGCTCCGCTGCAGGCGCGCTCAAAAGTGAATGATTAAGATCTTATTCGAGCACGACGACTTTCTTGTTTGTGAAAAGCCTCCGGGTCAGCCATTTCATACCGAGGACTCTGCCCCTCTAAAGCAGGGCTTTGTAACCGCAGTTCGCGCTCAACTTTCCAGTGAATCCCTGTTTCCTGTCCATCGTCTTGATAAGGTTACGAGCGGCGCGATGCTATTCGCTAAAAAACCGGAGGCTAATAGTACGCTCTCAATGATGTTTCAGGACAAATTGGTTGAGAAGGTCTACCTCGCAGTCAGTCAGAAGAAGCCAAAGAAAAAGCAGGGTTTGATTTCAGGTGACATGAAAAAGGTGAGGGCGGGCAGCTACAAGCTTTGCCATACCCACGCAAACCCGGCTATTACCCGATTTTATGCTGCACGTTTGTCCGAAGGTTGGGGGTTTTGGCTAATGCCGAAAACAGGCAAGACTCATCAATTGCGAGTTGCCTGCAAAGCCTTGGGGAGCCCGATTCTTGGTGACCAACGTTATGGAGGGAGTGAGGCCGACCGCTGTTATTTACATGCCTATCGTTTGGCTTTCAGCTATCAAGGCGAGTCGTACGTCATCACTTCAGAACCCCGTGAACCCCGGTTTCTGGAAGTGATTGCACAACTAGAAGCTTGCGAAAAAGGGTAGTGTCTAGTTTAAAAACATCGGGCATCAGCTAATAGCACGTTGTTCGTTATTGATGCTCAAGTGTTTAATTCGTTGCCAGCGTTTTTTCATAGTGACTTGATAAAAAGACATTGGCTTCTAGTGACTAAATCAACGGCGCTTCATGGAACACACTTCTGAATTTTCAATGTAGGGTTCAAGTCCTCACATCGATTCTCCCGCATTCCTGAATTGTTGCGGTTAAAACAAAGAACAAACAATACTGACAACAATTGGTGTTGATTGAAGGCGTGAGGCCAGAAAAGCGTAATGTCAAAAATCCTCAAGTTACAAGCCTGACGTTTTGTAAATGTAACGGCTACCCAACATCATAAT
>DAITOW010000353.1:0-2789 GCA_036833965.1 Oleiphilaceae bacterium | reverse complement strand
CACAACTGCTGCTGGAAGTGGAACGTAGCCGTCTTTTACCACAACCTCTTGACCTTGTTGTGACATGATCAGCTTGATGAACTCTGCCGTGATCGGGTCAAGATCTTTGTTTGGAGCCTTGTTTACGTAAACGTATAGGAAGCGTGATAGTGGGTAAGCACCAGAAACTGCATTTGCCGGTGTTGCCTCAACATAGTCGGAGCCTTTTTTAGCAAGAGGCAATGCGCGAACTGACGCAGTTTTGTAACCGATGCCAGAGTAACCGATACCATTCACTGATTCAGAAACACCTTGTACTACAGACGCAGAACCAGGTTGTTCGTTGACATTGTTCTTGAAGTCACCTTTACAAAGCGCCTTACTCTTGAAGTAACCGTAAGTACCTGATACTGAGTTACGACCAAACAATTGAATCGACTTGTCTGCCAAAGCGCCTTCAACGCCTACATCACCCCAAGTTGTAACATCTTTGTCGAAGCCACATTTGCGGGTTGATGAGAATACCGCGTCGATTTCAGCGATGTTCAAACCCTTGATTGGGTTGTCTTTGTTGACAAACACAGCCAATGCATCGATTGCAACAGGAACTGCTGTTGGTGCATAACCGAAACGTTTCTCAAACGCTTCAACTTCTTTGTCTTTCATTTTGCGGCTCATTGGACCAAGGTTCGATGTACCTTCAGTCAATGCTGGTGGAGCAGTTGAAGAACCTGCCGCTTGAATCTGGATGTTTACATTTGGGTAGTTACGCTTGAAATCTTCTGCCCAAAGCGTCATCAGGTTGGCCAAAGTATCGGAACCAACGCTTGATAGGTTGCCCGAAACGCCGCTTGCTTTTTCGTAAGCAGGGATGTCGGAATCTACTTGAGCACTTGCTACGGTTGAGAGTGCAGTAATTGCCATTGCGCCAATCAGTTTCTTAAATTTCATTTTCGTCTCCTTCGACTAACTTAAAATCTGGTATACAACTAGATGTCATGTATTACTTAGGCATGGGGAGCACTATAAGGGTGTTTTATGACACTTATATGACAGAAATTTTTCAGATTCATGAAAGTGTTTTTTAATGTAAGGGGAAAATTCCTAGCTAAGGCGCGTAAAGAGGCTATTGTTTTAAATTATCGACTTAGTTTCTAGAGATACGAAGATGACACTTTTTGAAGGGTTGAGGCCTTCGCCAGATAGCGAGTTAATGCTTAAAGTTTCGGCAACGGCTGCAAGTACCAATGTACATGGCGATATTTATGCGGGATGGCTGTTGGACCAAATGGACACCGCAGCGACGGCATGCGCGACAAAGCTGTCCAAAGGACGTTGCTCAACGGTGGCGGTGGAGAATATCCAGTTTCAATCACCGATTAATGTAGGTGATTTAGTCAGCCTCTATGCCCGTCTTGATGATACCGGGCGCAGTTCAATGGTGGTGATCGTGGAAGTATTTGCCGAGCAAAGTACCAGTAACGTCAATGCAAAGGTTACCGAAGGCCGTTTCACTCTCGTTGCGATCGATGATCAGGGCGCGATCAGGCAAATACTCTAACTGAGCTAAATGACGGCCGCTAGGCAGGCTCGAATACCTGATCTGCATAGCGCTTTGAAAATACTCTGCGCTGTTTGTCGTCGAACTCAACGGTAAAGGTCTCGGCCTCTTCTTTTACAACGCGCCCTTTCCCCAACACTTTGTGTACCACGTTACTGGTCATCCAAGAGGGTGCACTTTGTTGTTTTCGGGTATGTTTGTCCCAATCCAGTGCTACCTTAAAGTGCTCCGCATAACGAAGGCTGATTGGGCTGGGTGCCAGTTCGAGAGTGACTTTTGCCTGACCCTGTTCGATCGCTTTAGCCAGCGTTATTGAGCAGGTCGGTGCCATTTCATGGATGAAACGAAGCGTGTCTTTGGTGCTGGCTGGAGGGCAGAGCATCAGCAGCTTTTGACGGGCACGTGTCATTGCGACATAAATCAGACGTCGTTCACTGGCGACATCAACCTCTCCCTTGCCTTGCTGTGAGAAGAACACGGTTTCTGACATCCCCGGAAGAATCAAGGTATCCCATTCAAGCCCTTTGGCCCGATGTATACTGGTAAGCTGAAGTCCTGCGGTCTCAGTCTGATCCTTTCCAAACTGTGTGCGAGCTTCCAGCTCAGCAAGGTTTTGTAGCAGCATGCCAGCGTGTGGAGCCGGATCCTGAGCCATAAACTCGATCAGACCCTTGATGGTTCGAACCTGTTCATTGCTTGCGTCTTCGCTCAGACCGCTGCTCTTGAGTTCATCAAAAAGCTTTGTTTCCTGGATATAATGCGCGAATACTTTTCTGGGTACGTTTGTGTTGTTTTCAACGGCAGAGAGTGCTTTGGCAAAACGCTCCAGCTTGAGCTTCTGATAGCGGCCGAGTTGTTCGGGAATCAGCTTCAGCAAATGATAGCCCCAGCGGCTGTTGCACTGAGCAAGGGCGTGCATCACCTCATGCATGTGGCGTTCGTTGATTCCCAAATGCGGAAAGCGGCCTAGTAACATGAAGTTGGTTAGACGCTGTTCTTCATTGAGTGCTTTGAAATCTCCGGATGCCAGCATCAACAGACTTCGAAGGGCAGACATTTCATCAGAACCGAAAATTCCTCTGTGTCCCTGCAAGGCATACGGGATATTTGCCTGAAGCAGCGCCAATTCAATGGGGGCGGTCTGGCTCCAGTAGCGTACCAGAATTGCGCTGTTGTTCAGTGCTTGCAAAGGCAGCTTGGCCAATCGCGCGGTAAGGCTTTTCAGCTCGCTATTGGTTTCGCAAAGCTC
>DAITOW010000352.1:0-2794 GCA_036833965.1 Oleiphilaceae bacterium | reverse complement strand
TGTTTTGTCGAGCACGAGGGGCGGTTGGCAGATGCCTGTCTCTTTTAATTGTGTGCTTAGGGTTTGATAACTGGGCATAGGCGACCGGGCTTAGATAACAGGATTTCGGTAACTTGGTTTAGATAACTGGGCATAGGTAACCGGGTTAGGTAACCTGGGATAGCTTCTTGTTGTTATGCATTATTCTCTTGCTGCCTAGACTACTAACGCTGTGCTCGAAGGGCAATATGGAAGGTGGCCAACTTTGCCACAACACAAGACCAGATATCTTTTGGTTGATTGCTGCGGATCTTGTTGAGTAGGTGTTAAGCGAGGTAATAGCGGAAGCGTCTGAAATTCGTTTGCCTGCGTATAACAGAGTATTGTTAACGTGCTGACCAGAAGCGATTAAATGGACGAGCTAAAGCAAAAAGTAGAGGTGCGCAAAGCACTGAAAGCGTTTGAGCTGATCCGACAGCATGGCGAGCGGGATGGTGACGCGTTTCGACTCTATGGTTTGAGCGCCAGTTCAGACTTTGATGGTTACAATATTTTGTTAAAAGACGCGCGAGTGAGTTTGCACGTTTTCTTTCACAACAAGTTTGAATGTACGTACGATTCGAAAAGCGCTCTTGATGTGTTTTTGGGAAAGATCGACGCAGTGATTTCGTCATTTGAAGATTCTCTCTAGCTCTGCACTGGGCCCCGCATAGAACTACCTCAATTCATCAAAACAAAACGCTTGCTATAGGCTTTCTTATTGTCTTAGATTGTTTTGATTGGAACCACAGTAGGGAACAGCTTTGAAAAAGAACATTGGTAGCGAAGAATGGTGCGGTTTTCCTGATTTAGGATTGCCTGTTATTAAGGCTCGCGTTGATTCAGGTGCGAAAACATCTTCTCTTCACGCATTTAACATACACACTTTTCGTCGAAACAACGAAAAATGGGTGAGCTTTGAAGTACATCCGATTCAGGGCAGTCGACGCACAGTGATTCGTTGCGAGCGTCCTATTGTGGATCGCCGCGCTGTAAAAAGCTCCTCGGGTGAGGCTGAAAAACGTTATGTGATCTCAACGCCCATGACTCTTGGCGGAGACACCTGGGATGTTGAGCTAACGCTCACCAACCGCGATTCAATGGGTTATCGCATGCTGCTTGGTCGTGAGGCGATGAAGGGACGTGTATTGATCGACCCTTACCACAGCTTTTTGCAAGGCGCTTATACCAAGAAAGAAGTTGAAAAAATCTATAACCAAACAACACCTGAAGTTGGCGGTTTGAACATCGCCTTGCTGGCGAGTAACCCCGATTTGTACAGCAATGGGCGCTTGGTCGAAGCGGCGGAAGAACGTGGCCACACGATTACTTTCTTAGACATCAAGCAATGCTATATGAAGCTGGATGCGAGTAACCCAGAGGCGCATTACCGTGGCGGGCGTATCCTGACCGACTTGGACGCGGTGATTACTCGCATCAAACCATCGGTGACTTTTTACGGTTGTGCCCTGGCGCGACAATTCGAGAGTATGGGCGTGTTAACCACCAATACCTCGGATTCCATTACCAGATCGCGAGACAAACTGTTTTCGCTACAGTTAATGCTCAAAAGCGGTATTAACATTCCGACCACGGGCTTTGCCAACTCACCAATGGATACCGACGATTTGATCGAAATGGTTGGCGGTGCGCCGTTGATTGTGAAGCTGTTGGAAGGAACGCAGGGCAGAGGGGTGGTGCTGGCCGAGACCCGCAAAGCGGCCGAATCGGTAATTAATGCCTTCAAGTCACTTAACGCCAACCTTCTGGTACAAGAGTTTATTAAGGAAGCGGATGGTAAGGACCTGCGCTGCTTTGTGATTGACGGTAAAGTGGTTGCCTCAATTCAGCGCACTGCAGCGCCGGGTGAATTCAGAGCCAATATCCATCAGGGTGGAAGCGCCTCGATCGTAAAAATTACACCGGAAGAACGCAAACTGGCGCTTACGGCGGCGAAAGTGCTGGGATTGCATATCGCAGGTGTCGACATTATTCGCTCCAGAAATGGCCCTTTGTTGCTTGAGGTCAATTCCTCACCCGGCTTAGAAGGTATCGAGACCGCGACCGGTAAGGATATAGCCGGTATGATGATTGCCTCGATTGAGAAGAAGCTTCGGTGGAAGCGCGTCGTTGCCAGTCCCGTTGAGTTAGATGCTTAATATTTATCAGGAGAACAAAATGCCAAAGCAAAAAGCCATAGCCCTCATTTCAGATTTGCACGAGCGCTTCGGGGATGATGAGCAAAGTGCGCAGCAAAAACAGTTACTGAACAGCCTGCAGCAGCATATTCATGAATTGGGTGAAGAGGATGCGCCCGAGCCGGATTTTATCGACGCGCTTGAGGTGCTGGTAACGGATACTGAGGTAGAGCATCCTGCCATCGCCACTGTTTTGAGAACACTTGTTGATACCCTGAAAAACATCGGGGTTTAATGCCCGCTTGCACCCGAATTGTAAGTGCTAAAGCCTCTAAAACCTTACGCTTGGTAGGGTTTTAGAGGCTTGCTTATTGGGCAAGGCGTTGCTACTTTAATCCAGAGTTAAGAGTTAAGAGTTAAGAGTTAAGAGTTAAGAGTTAATTTTCATTCCCAGAAGCTTTAGTTGTCCTTCTCAGTGAGGTAAAGCGTCAGAGGATTGCAGGTGACGTTGCATGTATATGTGCAGTTGGTTTGCATGCCAGGTAGTGAGAACGAATGGCGCTTTTGATCACAGTTTTATCATGAAGGGATGGCGATGAATGGGTCAGTAGGTCCGCTGGACAGAGCGTCGACTGCAG
>DAITOW010000351.1:0-2799 GCA_036833965.1 Oleiphilaceae bacterium | reverse complement strand
ATATGAGAGTAGGCAAAGTTCTCGGACATACCGTAGCCTTCCAACAACTCAAGGCCAAGGCTTCGGTACCAATTAATAATGTCTTCCGAAAGCGGCGCAGAACCACTACCCGCGAAACGACAATGCTCTAGACCAAGCCCCGTAAGCACCTTCTTCTTGATAATCCCGGATAGAATTGGAATCTTGAGCATACGATCGAGTTTCTTATGCGGCATCTTCTTGAAAATACCAAGTTGGAACTTGGACCATAAACGCGGTACAGAGACAAACACAGTTGGTCGCGCACGCTGCAAATCTTGCTGGAAGGTATTCAGGTCTTCGGCGAAGTAGATTTCAAACCCTTTGAAAAACGACGCTTGCTCAACAACATAACGCTCAAACACGTGCGCAAGCGGAAGATAGGACAACATCCGGTCTTCGGCGAACAACTCTAGAGCCTGGGCCGCACCTGATGCCGCGACACCGAGAGCACCGAAAGACAACATAACGCCTTTCGGACGCCCCGTACTGCCGGAAGTGTATACGATCGTTGCCAACTCATCAGACTCACGCTTCACGTCCCCTTCCAAAGGTTCGTTTTCGGTAATCAGCGTGTCCCAGGTCGGGTAATCATTTTTCGGACTCAAAGGGTAGGAAATACGCAGTAAATCATCAGAAACACCAGGCGCCATCAGCTCCCAGTCATCCAACTTACCAATAAAAATCGCCTTCGATTCGCTGTGCTCAAGAATGTACTGCACCGTATCTGCGTTCAGAGTCGGATATAACGGGACAGTGACATGCCCGGCTAACCAGATCGCCAAATCAGACATGATCCAGTGGGCACAGTTTTTAGAAAGGATTGCAATATTACTTTTCGGCGGGAAGTTTTGAGCTTTCAGATAGTTGGCCATTCGTCTGGCCTCGTTGAGCGTCCTGGCCCACGTATACTCCTGTACAACTCCGTTGCCCATAGGCTGAGTCATGTAGACTTTGTCGGCGCGTTCTTTTTCCCATTTGTATACGGACTCTAAAGGAAGCGTAACATTCTTGATTGCGGTCATAGTAAATTGAATGCCTTTATTGGAATTGTTCGTAATCGAAAATAATTAACTTTCCGAAAGTGTTAAGAATAATAAAAGGACTGAGTACAAATTGAAACATGCAAATCACACGTTAGACACATTTTCTATATAAAACAGTCAATTAGAGTACTCACTCTAGTCCCATATCACGCGTTTTTTCAACTTTTGCCATTCTGAAACACGAGAAGCGTAGAAGCTTTCTATCACATCCCGCTTGATTTTCATTGTCGGCGTCAGGAAATCATTTTCGATTCCCCACACATCACTTAGCAGAACAACAAACTGCAATGCCTCGTGATGATCAACGCTCTCATTCACTTTTTGGATCAGATCTGTCAACGTCTGCTCCAGCTTTTCCCTGGAAGCCGGGTCATTTTGCACTCCCTGATACTGCTCGGAAAGAACAGCCATCGCGTACGGTTGCGGACATTCAGCGCCTGCAACACAAACGACCTCCAACGCCTCCGACGCCATCAATTTATTTTCGATCGGCGCCGGCGCGACATACTTACCCTTATTGGTTTTAAAGATTTCCTTGATGCGTCCGGTAATTTTCAGACGACCCTGCTCATCAATTTCTCCCTTGTCGCCCGTCAACAAGAAACCATCTTCCGTAAATGTTTCCCGGGTTTTTTCCTCGTCCTTATAATAGCCCATCATGGACGCCGGGCTTCGAATTTCGATTTCACCCTTCTCGGAAATCCTCTGCTCAACTCCGGGCAAAGGTTCTCCCACATAACCAACTCTTGAACGTCCGGGTAAAGAGATATGCGAATAGGCAAAGTTTTCGGACATTCCGTAACCTTCCATCAACTCTAGTCCCAAATTGCGATACCAGGAAATAATTTCACCCGATAAAGGCGCAGATCCGCTGACCGCAAAATGACAGTGATCCAAACCAAGGCTTTTGAGAACCTTCTTCTTGACTATGGAAGAGAGAATGGGAATGCCAAGAAGAAAATTAAGCTTCTCGGGAGGCATCTTCTGGAACACGCCTAACTGGAACTTCGCCCAAAGCCTCGGAACGGAGATAAACACCGTTGGACGTGCACGCTGCAAGTCCTCAAGAAAAGTGTCCAAGGCATCTGCAAAGTACACATGAAACCCGATATGCAAAGATGCCTGTTCAACCGCATAACGTTCGAACACGTGCGCCAGAGGAAGATAGGAAAGCATACGTTCTGTGTCTTTCATATCCAAAGCTTGAGCAATGCCTCGGGCGGCAATCGCCATTGCCTCAAACGATACCATGACACCCTTGGGCTTTCCTGTGCTACCCGAGGTATAAACAATCGTTGCCAGCTCTTTTGGGTCCCGCTCGGTTTCTTCTGCCAGAGGCGAATGATCGGTTACAATTTCATCCCAGCTCGGATAGTCATTCTCCGGACTCAGGGGATAGGAAACGCAAGGCAGGGATTTGGGAACACCAGGCTTCATTTCGTCCCATTCATCCAGCTTGCCGACAAACAGCAACCTGGATTCACTATGCTCCAATATGTATTTGACAGTTTCAGAGTTTAGCGTTGGATATAAAGGAACAGTAACATGACCAGCCATCCAGATGGCGAGATCGGTCATAATCCAGTGAGCACAGTTTTTCGAGAGAATAGCAATACTGCTTTTTGGAGGAAGATCGAGCGATTTGAGATAACTCGCCATTCTTCTCGCCTCACCAACAGCTCGGTTCCATGTGTATTCCTGAACCAGACCATTGCCCATCGGCTGCGTCAGATAC
>DAITOW010000350.1:0-2804 GCA_036833965.1 Oleiphilaceae bacterium | reverse complement strand
AGGGAAGCAACTTAAGAAAAGTATTCTCGGAATCTTTAATTAAGCACTAACCCAAGTCCACATACCCTGTTTTTTCAGACCAACTATTGATCCGGCATCAGGAAGCAAGTCCACCCATGCAAATGTACTTCACTTCAGTGTAGTCATCGAGACCATAAAGAGAGCCCTCTCGACCATAACCACTCTGTTTGACTCCACCGAAAGGAGCAGCCGGATTCGATATAATCCCTTCGTTTACCCCAACCATACCGAACTCAAGTGATTCACTCACTCGCCACACACGCCCAATATCTCTTGTGTAAACGTAGGAAGCAAGACCGTAAACCGTATCGTTTGCGATCTCAATCGCTTCTTGCTCCGTTTTGAAGCGAATAACCGGTGCTACCGGGCCAAAAATTTCAGAATGGGCAACATCCATCGTATTACATACATTATCCAACACGGTCGGCTGGTAGAACTGTGCGCCCAACTCATGATGCGCGCCACCGGCCTTTAGGACAGCACCATTGGCAACAGCACTTTTTACCAAGGCATCCACCTGAGAACATGCGGCTTCGCTGATCAACGGCCCAATGGATACGCCGTTATCCATTCCGTTTCCAACTTTCATGCGTCCAACTTCGGCAGCCAACTTGTCTACAAACTGATCTGCTACAGCGTCATGCACGATAAAACGGTTGGTACATACACACGTCTGACCGGCATTTCTGAACTTGCTGGCAATCGCTCCCTGAATCGCTGCATCAATATCAGCGTCATCAAAAACGATAAACGGGGCATTACCACCCAATTCCATCGACACCCGCTTGACCGTATCCGCGCAGTCTTCGATCAACATCTTTCCGACCCGTGTCGATCCGGTAAAACTGAACTTTTGAACCTTCGGATTTTTCGTCAAGGCGCGCCCCATGCCAGGGGCATCAGTGCCAGTGACTACATTCAGCACACCGTCAGGAATGCCCGCCTGCTTAGCCAATTCAGCCATCGCCAAAGCAGAAAGCGGCGTTAATTCAGCGGGACGCACAACAAAAGTACAACCTGCAGCCAAAGCAGCTGCTGCCTTACGCGCGATCATGGCGTTAGGAAAATTCCAGGGAGTGACAGCCCCGACCACACCAACAGGCTGTCGGACTGCAAGAATACGCTGAGCGGGGCTAAGAGATGGAATCGTAGTTCCGTATAAACGCTTAGCCTCCTCTGCAAACCACTCAATGTACTTGGCGCCATAAGCGACCTCACCCTTAGCTTCCGCCAAGGGCTTACCTTGCTCTTTGGAAAGCAATTCACCCAACGCATCCTGATGCTGCATAAGCAAGTTGTACCAGGCACGCAACAAGTCGGCACGCGCATTCGCAGGTGTGGCAGCCCAACCTTTAAATGCGGCTTGAGCATGATCGACGGCGTCCAACACATCTTGTGCTGTCGCGTTATGAACGCGCGCCAACACCTCGCCGCTCGCCTTGTTCGTTACCTCAAATTGATCATCGCCGGTTAACCACTGACCACCAACAAACGAACCTGTTTTAATGAAATCTTCAACGCCCATAATAGTTTCCAACCCAGATATTCTTACAACTCATCAATCACTTCGCGCGCCGCACGAAACGCTTCCTGACATGCAGGAGCCCCGCAATATGCAATGCTATGCAATAGCACCTCTCTGATCTCGTCGACCGTTGCACCGTTATTAAGAGCTCCTCTTACATGTCCCTTTAGCTCTTGCGGCGCTTTTAGTGCTGCCAGCATCCCAATCGTTACCAAGCTTCGAGTGCGGCGATCCAAGCCGTCACGCGCCCAAACAGTTCCCCAACAGGCATCATTAATTAAATCCTGCATTGGTTGGGTAAATTCATTTGCACCTGCTAATGCCTTATCAACAAAAGCATCCCCCATGACTTCACGACGGATTTTCTCACCAGTACCCATGACTCAACCACTCCTTAAAATTATTACAACCATCTTCTGACGCGTTTACAGTAAGCCTCAAACTCAACATTAAACTTCTCAAGTAACGCTTCCTCTTCAAATAGAATCTGGAAACGCGTCATGTACGAAATAAAAAAGAAAACAAACACATAGCTCAGAATATTTTCGAGATAACTCGCCCAACTCGCTAACGCAAGAGCCATACCTAGGTACATTGGATTTCGGGAGAAACGATAGACACCGTCATCCACTAACTTCGAAGATTTCTGAGGTGTATACGGGTTTACAGTCGTGTTTGAGCGGACGAATTGGGCGACCGCGGGCAACAAAAATATAATCGCCCCTAATGCAAACAAGCCGCTAAACCAGACAAGGCCAGAGAAACTTAGCCATGTCGGGCTTACGTAATCCAAACCATACATAGCAAGCGCCAAGCCCAAGGTTATAATTGGTGGGGGTACACGCATATCAAGCTAACCGTTATTTGTTGGCACCTATGTGCAACGAGATATAACACAAAGTAGTTCAGGATATTTTACACCTTGTTCGTTTTATAAGTCACGCAACTATTGGTAAATCGCGAAATTACAAGTTAGTAAATAAGCCTTTCGGATGATCAAAATACGCCCCCTTCTTCCCTATGATTACTCCATCGAAACAAATTAATGCATCAGGCCTAATTAGTTTCATTGTCTCTTCTTAGTTCGGTAAATTTAGTTACCCTTTGCGGTGTTTGGTTATGTTCGGCAACCTCTCACCGCTTTTTTATGCCCAAAAAAAAGGAGGACGAGGCCCCCTTAATATTTGGTTGGCTTTCTACCAGACAGTCGCTTCTTTCAGCGCTTTACCGATGTCAGCAAGACTTTTAACCGTTTTTA
>DAITOW010000349.1:0-2809 GCA_036833965.1 Oleiphilaceae bacterium | reverse complement strand
CCGTTTCCAATGACATCTGGGCACAAATGAAGCCAAACATTCCTCATGTTGATGGTAAGCCTGTTCATCCGATTAAGGCTGATGCGTTGAAGCCGGTTGTTGAAAAGTACAAAAGTGAGGGCAAGCCCTTCAATATGGGCATGGTATTTCCTGTTTCGACGCACAACTATGAATTGCGTTATTGGCTAGCGGCGGGTGGTATTCACCCTGGCTACTATGCTCCACACAAAGGAGATACCAGTGGGCAAATTGATGCGGATGCGCTTTTGTCTGTGACCCCTCCTCCGCAAATGCCTGCCACCATGGAAGCAGGAACTATCTATGGCTATTGCGTAGGTGAACCATGGAACCAACAGGCAGTATTCAAAGGTATTGGTGTGCCTGTCATCACGGATTACGAAATCTGGAAAAACAATCCGGAAAAAGTATTTGGTGTGAGCAGCGAATGGGCAGAGAAGTACCCGAACACGCATGCTCGCGTCGTGAAAGCCATGATTCGAGCGGCGATGTGGTTGGATGAGAACAACAATGCCAATCGAACTGAAGCGGTTAAGATCCTCTCCAAACCTATCTATGTGGGCGCAGATGAAGAAGTCATTGCCAACAGCATGACAGGAACCTTTGAGTATGAAAAAGGCGATAAGCGAGAGGTTCCTGATTTCAACGTATTCTTCCGCTATAACGCAACCTACCCTTTCTACAGTGATGCTATCTGGTATCTGACTCAGATGCGTCGTTGGGGCCAGATTGCGGAGCATAAGTCCGATGACTGGTACATGGAGACAGCGAAGAAAGTATACCGCCCCGATATTTATGCTACGGCAGCCAAGGCACTGATTGCAGAGGGCAAGGCCAAGGCGTCTGATTTCCCTGAATTTGAATCTGAAACCGGCTTCAAGCCACCTCAAACAGAGTTTATTGATGGGCATACTTACGACGGTACACAGCCGAATGCCTACCTTGAAAACTTCCCAATTGGTTTGAAAGCAAAAGATCAGATTTAACACCCCCACAAGCGCGCTGACCCTTTTTGGGACGTCAGCGCGACTTTAGGAGAGAAGCAGTATGTTTAAACAAGCGATAATGCCCGAAAGCGGCATCAAGATGTTGGCAGTTGAAAAACTGAAACAGTGGTCGACGGCACTTGCACTGCCGTTGCTAGGTCTGTCTCTATTTCTCGCGCTCTGGAATGTTGTTGCCCAAAACATTGATACATCGCTTGGGCAGTTTCCAGGACCAATGCAGGTGCTGGAGCAGTCGAAGAATCTAGTGAACGAGCACGTTGCGGAAGTCGAAAAAGCGGAGGCGTTTTATGAACGGCAAGAAACAAGAAACGCAGCAAGAATCGCTCAGGATCCTAGCTATGAGCCGAAGATTCGTCCCTATACCGGCGCGCCAACGTTCTTTCAGCAGGTGCAAACCAGCTTAGTAACCGTTGCCACGGGGTTTATTTTCGCTTCGTTGATTGCTGTTCCTCTCGGGATATTGTGTGGCTTGAGTAAATCCGCGTATTCAGCGATGAACCCGCTTATTCAGCTCTTCAAGCCGGTGTCACCTCTTGCTTGGTTGCCTTTGGTGACAATGATTGTCAGTGCTGTATACGTGACGGATGATCCTTTCTTTTCAAAATCGTTTATTACGTCGGCAGTTACGGTTTCGCTGTGTTGTTTGTGGCCGACCTTGATCAATACGGCGGTAGGTGTTTCGAGTATTGATCGCGACTTGATCAATGTGAGTAAGGTCCTCCGCTTGAGCCCAATGAAACATGTTACGAAAATTGTAATGCCTTCTGCGATTCCGGCGATTTTCACCGGATTACGCTTATCCCTCGGCATTGGCTGGATGGTATTGATTGCTGCCGAGATGCTAGCGCAAAACCCAGGTTTGGGTAAGTTTGTATGGGATGAATTTCAAAACGGAAGTTCCGCTTCTTTGGCGCGCATCATGGTGGCTGTATTGAGCATCGGGTTAATTGGCTTTTTGCTGGATCGCATGATGTTGGCGATTCAAAAGTACGTTAGCTGGGATAAAACCGCAGACTTGCGTTAACAGGAGAACATAAGTATGAAATCACATTTGGAACTTACGCAAGTTGGTATCGACTTCCCGACCCCAAAAGGGCCGTTTACGGCACTGAAAGATGTTAATTTGAATGTCCGCCAAGGGGAGTTTATCTCCCTAATTGGTCACTCCGGTTGTGGTAAATCGACGGCACTTAATATTGTTGCTGGCTTGCATCAGGCGACGACTGGTGGCGTTATTCTTGATGGCAAGGAAGTAACGGAGCCAGGGCCAGAACGTGCGGTCGTCTTTCAGAATCACTCTCTATTGCCGTGGTTGAGTGTCTACAAGAATGTTGAATTGGCGGTTAAGCAAACGAGCAAGAATAAGAGCAAGCAGGAGATAAAAGATTGGGTACTGCACAATCTTGAACTGGTGCATATGAGCCATGCTCTGGACAAACTTCCTTCTGAAATTTCAGGCGGTATGAAGCAACGTGTTGGTATTGCTCGTGCATTGGCGATGGAGCCAAAGGTGTTATTGATGGATGAGCCCTTTGGCGCGCTGGATGCTCTGACGCGTGCACACTTGCAAGATTCGGTGATGGAGATCCACGCTGAGCTGGGGAACACCGTTATTATGATTACGCATGATGTTGATGAAGCGGTATTGCTTTCTGATCGTATCGTGATGATGACCAATGGTCCGGCTGCGACCATCGGAGAGATCCTGGATGTAGAGCTGGCGCGTCCACGTGATCGACTGGCTCTGGCGGATAACCCGCAATACAACCATTATCGCCATGAGG
>DAITOW010000348.1:0-2866 GCA_036833965.1 Oleiphilaceae bacterium | reverse complement strand
ATTCGAACCTAACCTGAAGAAAGAATGGACGAGGTCCACCCCTCTTCCGGGCTGTGCCTTTTTTGGCGAGACACGAGAACAAATCCATGCAAACCTCCTAGCCCGGTTTTCATGGCTGACACCCGAACTGGCTAAACGATATGCCTCGAGCTATGGTCACCTTTGTGAACACTTCCTTGATGGCTGCAAGTCTCTCGATGAACTAGGTAGAGACTTTGGTTATGGTTTAACCGAGCGCGAAGTGAATTATTTGATTGACCATGAATGGGCTAAAACGAGTAACGATATTCTTTTCAGAAGAACGAAGGTCGGGTACCGTTTTGAATCGTCTCAGATTGAAGCTTTGGAAGCTTACATCACTGAGAAAATGGACGCACTGTGCAAACCAGCGCAACTCATGGAAGACGCAGTATAATCTTTTTTATCCGCGTGACGCGTCATTCGCGTCTTCAGAAGCGCTGTCACTAGTTCTCTGATTGCGGGGCCAGACAAGACTGAATCTGGCTCCGCCCAAGTCGTCACTCTTACCAAGAAATGCCTTACCACCGTGCCAATGGAGAATCCTGCGCACAATTGACAAGCCCAAGCCATAACCTCCAGAACTACGTGTACGACTATCATCAAGACGGGCAAACGCCGTAAACACAGACTCCCATTGATCTTCGGGAATACCCGGACCATCGTCCTCAACGTCGACTCGACAGGTATCATGATCGCAATGACAAGTAACGCGCACCTTTGATTTAGCATAACGGGTGGCATTACCCACCAAATTTTGTATAGAACGGTGAATATAACGTGGCTCGACCTCAGTCTCGTACCACTCGTCAGACTCCACATCCATAACCGATGCAATTTCCAGATGCGGTTTTCCTATACTCTGCTCTTCGACGACTTGATGCACAATGTCAAACAGATTAGCCGTTTGAAAACTTACAATCGGCCCCCCCTGCTCCAATCGCGCATACGTAAGGATTTCATCAATTAGTTCGTCCAGTTCCTGAATATCACCATCAATGCCTTTGATCTGCTTTCGTCGCGACGCCTCATCCAAACAATCCTCAATCATCTGCACACCAAAGCGAATGCGTGCAACCGGAGTGCGCAACTCGTGCGAAACCGCATGAATCATTTCTTTCTGGACAAGCATAAGTCGCTGAATATGATCAGCCATGGCATTAAACGCTGTACCCAGACGTACAATGGATTCGCTTCCGTCTTGCGTAACCTTAACCCGTGCATCCAATTCACCGCGCGTAATTCTCGCAGCGACAGTTTCAACGCTTCTGAGTTTGCGCTCGTAACCCTGTACAAATAAAGCAACCACTCCGTACACACTAGCCAGAAGCCCTAAAATCAAAAGCACTAATACTGGCCAGGAAACAAGGCTAAAAGGATCAGGAAAAACGACTCTATAGATTTCCCCGGTCGACGTTCGCATTAAAGCAACAACGCTATTGTCGGAGATAACAAGGTAAAAACCGTGTTCAGCCAAGCTGTCCAAGGCAGTTTGAGAGCGCAAGGCGTTTGCCTGCGATAACGGGTAGTATGCAATATTCCAAGCACTTGCCAATTCAGCAACCGCATCCGGCTGCCCTGTCTGCTTAGCTATCAAACCCCTTAGCAGCCTCAAATAAAGCTCGTAGATACTGCGGCCACTCTGATCAGACTCGAGCTCCAAGACAAGTCTCGAATCCAACGCGACATAGCTCAAAAACAACCCATCCGTCTCGGTAAATACAGCCTGCCCCAAACCAAGACGGGTCCGAATCAGATCGTCAATCTTTTCATCGTCAATGGAAACTACCGATAAGGCATTGATATCCAAATCAGCGAGCAGGTTCTGGTTTTTAGCGACATATTGCAACACAGGTGCGACAAGATGACTCCAGTAAGCCTGACTTCTTACATGATTAGAAAGGGAAACAATAAGGAGGGATAAAAGCGACAGGCCGACTAAAAAGCCGGCCAGACTAACAAAAATCCTAATAGCAGGGTTCTTCAAGAGAGTAACCGCTTAAGCTTCTTTGACGAAAAGATAACCTTTGCTACGAACAGTTTTTATTCGGCGCGGGTGTACCGGATCATCGCCAATTTTGGGTCGAATACGCGATACACGCACATCAATTGAACGGTCCTGACCGTCGTACTCAATGCCGCGCAACGCTGTGAATATTTCTTCGCGACTCAGAACACTGCCGGCATTGCTTGAAAGCAACCAAAGCAAATCAAACTCGGCACTCGTCAAGTCGATACTTTCTTCATCCAACCAGGCTTCCCGCATTGACGAGTCAATTGTCAGATTATTAAACACCAAGCGGGTTGGTCCATCCCCATCCTGACCGGACTGGGCACCACTATCAGACGAATGATCCACATCCTTTATGCGACGCAAAAGCGCTCTGATACGTGCTAGCAACACACGCGGCCGGACTGGCTTCGACATATAATCATCGGCACCCATTTCCAAACCCAGCACCTGATCAAGATCGTCGGTACGCGCTGTTAGCATCAAAATTGGACCATTGTAGTTAGGGCGAACCTTCCTGCAAATGGTCAGGCCATCTTCTCCCGGAAGCATTAAATCCAAGACAACCAAGTCAGGCTTTTCGTTAACAATTCGGTCGACCGCATGAGCACCATTCGCCTCTACAGAAACGACTAAACCGTTACTTTCCAAGTATTCTTTGGTTAGATCGGCCAATCTCTCGTCATCCTCAACAATAAGGATACGCCATGCTTCGTTTTGATCTTCTACTTCCATCAGCTTTTCTTATTAAACTAAATGTGGATCGAGTATTTGAGCTTCCACAACACCGCCAAATACGCCCTGTTACAATTAGTATATATGCTGTTTCAAAAATTA
>DAITOW010000347.1:0-2867 GCA_036833965.1 Oleiphilaceae bacterium | reverse complement strand
TTTATAGCTTTAAATTCAATACTCATAACGATTGCTCTTTTGGTTCTATGCCTATGTTATGGGATTCCAATAAAAAAACTTTAATAAATAATGCAAAAAAGTGCTTTTTTTAAAGTAAGACCGAAACTTTGCCTCTTTCAGTCACTCTCGCCCGAATCACTCGGTTGGATGAAAGGTTTTTTACGCTAATCTGTTCCCCGAGTGCTCCCGAGTTTAGAGCCTCGCCTTTCATCTGAATAGCAATTACATCGCTTTCTGCAGAGATGATTACCTGATCGCCCCTGGCAACGAGCATAGGGGGCTCTAGGTTTGAGGGTGAAATAACTGCGCCTTGGCGGATACTTCGTTTTGTTCGCATTCCACTTACCAGACCAACAGCGTTGTAATTGGCGTACCGCGAGACATTGATTTGTTGTTCTCTCAGTTCAAGATGATGGCTGCGTAGTAGAGTGTTTTTCGGAATGCTCGTCCTGGCGATGACGACTTTTCCGTAGATGTCTATGGTTGCCGGAATGTAGAGTTGCCAGGAGGGTTCAACGCAGCGCATTTCAATTGTGTTGTTTGGAGATTGAAGTATGTCCCGTTTTAACTCGATCTCTAGTGAATCGTCGCACGATCGTAATCGAATGCTTGGCGAAATGTTGCCGATTTTAAACTCATAGCGGTGGTTTTTCTCCGCTAGCGGCAATAGCTCGGTGTCTAAGAATGATTCAGCGAGAGCGTTGAGTTCCTTTGCCCCGAGTTCCGTTGCAAAGCAGGGCGTCGCCAGTGTTGATAGCAATATAGATGCAGCAAGTGGAAGGGCTTTAAACAGTAGCTTCATGGCGATCTTGTGTTCTTTTAAAGTGTTTTTTCAAAGAATGTACAGAAATAATGCAATCGTTGCGCCGCTTTTAAAATGTTGGTCTATTATTGCTATCAGTTATGCATACGATTGTCCTTCAATAGATTGTCTGTGGGGAAACAAAGGTGGCAGGTGTTCTCGATAGCGTTAACCAACGCACCCAGCTAGTTGGCCAAAACCGATTGGAGCTTTTGCTTTTCCGGCTCGCCGGAAGTCAGGTTTTTGGTATTAACGTTTTTAAGGTTAAAGAGGTTTTACAGTGTCCCAAGCTTACGACTCTCCCCAAGAGCAATCCTGTTGTGAAAGGTGTTGCGCACATTCGGGGCGGGACAATTCCGGTTTTGGATATGGGGATGGCGACTGGCCAGCGCCCTGTATCAGACAATGATCTGGATGACCATTTCATCATCATTACTGAATATAACCGCAAGACTCAGGGTTTTCTTGTGTCCGGCGTGGAAAGGATTGTTAACCTCAATTGGGAGGAGATTCATCCACCACCGAAGGGTTCTGGCAGAGAAAATTATCTCACAGCGGTAACCGAGATTGATAACAAGCTTGTTGAGATTCTGGACGTTGAAAAAATTCTTGCTGAAGTGTCTCCAATGGATGAATCAGTCAAAGAGGAGACCTTGGCTGATCACAATATTCAAGCGTTTCAGCAGCACAAAATTCTTGTTGTTGATGATTCTGTTGTGGCTCGAAAGCAGGTCAAGAATTGTTTAGAAGCTATCGGTGTCGAGGTTACCTTGAAGAACGATGGCAAGCAGGCATATGATCATCTGCGAGAAATCACTGCTGACGGTACGACAGCTGGAAGTCACTACAGCATGATGATTTCTGATGTTGAGATGCCCGAAATGGATGGGTATACGTTAACGGCAAAATGCAAAACCGAGGCGCTATTAACCGACCTCTACATTATGTTGCATAC
Organism: Oleiphilaceae bacterium; assembly: GCA_036833965.1. Classification (GTDB taxonomy): domain Bacteria; phylum Pseudomonadota; class Gammaproteobacteria; order Pseudomonadales; family Oleiphilaceae; genus PZPK01. The sequence continues at coordinate 1,089 of DAITOW010000347.1, read as the reverse complement.
GTCATTAAGTGGTGTTTTCAATCAGGCTATGGTCAAAAAAGTTGGTGCGGATGATTTTATGGCCAAGTTTAGTCCTGATGAGCTCGCCGAGCGAGTGATGAGTACTATCGAGAAGAACTCTGAGTAGTCGTTATAAAGAACTTTAAAAGGATCTTGCCCTAAGTGATAACAAGTCAATCTTATTCGGCTTTTTGTGAGTTTTTGGATTCAGCATGCGGAATTGTGTTGGGCGCCAATAAGGAGTACTTGGTTTCAAGTCGATTGAGGCCAATTTTGGAGAGTAATGATCTGTCTAGTCTTGAGGATCTGCTTTCCAAGCTAAAATTCGGAAATTTGAAGCTTCGCCAGGCTGTAGTTGACGCTATGACGACAAATGAGACCTTATGGTTTCGGGACGATCATCCTTATCGTTATTTTAAAGAGGAGCTTCTTGAGCAGTTATATAAAGAAGCGCCTTCTCGCAAGCCTCGAATTTGGTCTGCTGCCTGTTCAAGCGGTCAGGAGCCATATTCCATCGCAATTTGTGCGACCGAGTTTGCCAAGACGAAGCCTTTGCTTGGCTCTCGTGGTCTTGATATTGTCGCGACAGATATATCTTCTTCCATCTTAGAAGCGGCCAAGGCCGGAGAGTATGACACGCTTGCGCTCAATCGTGGGATGTCCCCGGATCGTTTGAATCTGTTTTTCGATAAAACGCCCTCGAACACGTGGGTTATAAAGCCGAATATTAAACGCTTGGTGCAGTTCAAGTCGCTTAACCTTCAGGAAAGTTACGTTGCTTTGGGCGGCAAGCTTGATATGGTGTTCTGTCGAAACGTGTTGATTTATTTTTCAGCTGAGAACAAGAAGAAAATTCTCGAAAAGATCCACGCGCAGTTGCGCCCGGGTGGCTATTTGATGCTGGGAGCTTCCGAATCGATTGGTCCTGCTGGCGAAAAATTTAATATGCAGCAGTACCGTGGTGGCATTGTTTACCAGGCTAAGTGATTACTTGGCTTGCTTTTCATATTTTCCTCGTATAAATTACGCCGCTTCTCACGGTGAGGTGGCCGAGTGGTCGAAGGCGCACGCCTGGAAAGTGTGTAACGG
>DAITOW010000346.1:0-2882 GCA_036833965.1 Oleiphilaceae bacterium | reverse complement strand
GCATTTATGGTGATGACCTCTCTGCATATCCAGCAATCTCATGGCATGCTGGAGTTCCATTTCGGTGTCTTTGTATTGATCGCGCTTCTGCTCTATTACCGCGATTGGGTGCCCGTTGTTGCAGCAGCCGCCACGATTGCCGTCCATCACATCAGTTTCTATTTTCTTCAGAATAGTGGATCCGGCGTTTGGTTACTGCCTAACACCGAGAACGGTTTCAACATCGTGTTGCTTCATGCGGTCTATGTAGTGGTTGAGAGCGCCGTGATCGTCTGGATGTCGATTGACCTGAAAAAAGAATACATGGCCTCGAGTGAACTCAGTGCCACGACACGAAAAATTACGCATGGCGACCAGATTGATCTGTCCATCCGCACGAGCGGTGATACAGAACTACTTCAGGATTTTGACCGCTATACCGAAGCTGTTTTTGAACTCGTCTCCCAGGTCACCAACAACTCCGAGTCTGTGCATATGACGACAGAGCAGCTTGTGACGATTAGCGCGAATCTTCAAGCGCTCGCCACAACACAGCAACAGCAAACCGACATGATTGCCAGCGCTGTTGAAGAGCTCACCGCTTCAGCCAGTGAAGTTTCTGCAAATGCGGCACAAGCAGCAGATGCGGCCGAACAAGCCTATGCAAACTCTCAGGCTTGCCGACAATCAAGCACCACCACAGAAAACGATATTCTTAGTCTGGACAAGCAAATCGCAAGTGCCTCCGCGACCATCGCATCACTGGATCAGGAAACTTCAGAAATCGGCTCATTGCTGAATGTGATTCGCGGCATCGCTGAGCAAACCAACCTGCTCGCTCTGAACGCAGCAATAGAAGCCGCCCGCGCCGGCGAACAGGGAAGAGGCTTTGCGGTCGTGGCAGACGAGGTCCGTTCTTTGGCCATGCGCACGCAACAAGCGACAGAGCAAATCAACGCTATGATTGAAAGCCTGCAAAAAGGCAGCGGCACGGCCGTCCACGCCATTGAAACCAGTCAGTCTCTGGTGCGTACCTGCGTTGAGAACACCCACCACAGTCTGGAACTCATTGAACAGGTAGAACAAGCAATCAATCAGATCAATGAAATGAACCAGTTTATTGCAGGCTCGGCGAACGAACAAAGCACTGTAACCGCTGAAATCAGTCGTAACCTGAGTGAAATCGTACATTCGACGGCTGATATGAACGATCACATTGGCAACAGTAAGGCCATGGTCAGTGATCTGGATCATAACGCCAAGCAATTGGAGTCTGTGCGTGGTCGCTTCAAGAGTTAGCTGACGCAAAACAGGGTGCTTCAAACATAGATGAGAGGCACCTACCGCCCTGTTTGTTGATACAGGTCAAACACCTACCCCCAAAGGAGTATGTCGCTCTATTGCCCTATTTCCCATACTGAACAGGTAAACACATCAAATGCCTTCAGGCAGGGAGAATGCAATGTCAGCGACATCAACAGCGGAACAGTTTTTAAGTGCCCTGGCACACACCCCCGTTTCAGAGATCATGACCAAAGACGTAAAAACCGTCTACGAAGGCTGGTCAATCCGGCGTCTTTCGCAGTTCTTTTTGAAGCACAATATCTCTGGTGCGCCGGTGGTCGCGGCAGATGACGAGCTTGTTGGCGTTGTCACGCAATCCGACGTATTGCGTTTCGACTCTCAGAAGCCCGATAAGGAAACTATCGAGAAAGTCGTCGAACGTTACTGTGGCCCGACGCAACGGGAACTGGATCAGAGTGAACTCAACGTCATTCAGGGCAAGGCTCTGGACTACATGACCGTCAACTCCATCATGACAGGCATGGTCATCACGGTGGATATTGAAGACACATTGGAAAAGGCGTATCAACTCATTGTCGACAACAACATTCATCGCCTGTTTGTCATCGACAAGGGGATTCTGGTTGGCGTCGTCACAGCAATGGATATCCTCAAGTCCCTGAATAGGTAGGGCTAAAGCCTGTACTTTAAAATTGCTAACGAAAGATGAAGATACGCATTTAAATGCTTTTATCTTCTTTTCGTTAGCAACACACAAACACATGCTGAAAGCATTCAACCCCCCTCTAGCAATCGCAGGCCATCACGATCTTCAAAACACCATAAGCGCCGCTCACATTTGAACCCCCAATCTAAAGACAACTCGCGTTACTCAAACCCCCAAAGATTCAAAATTGTCGTATATTTAATAACAAAGCGGCTTAAAGCCTCGAGCAACCTATGCTTGGAGCATGGCATTTACCGCGATTTTCGAACTCACAGAAAGGAAATCCCACAATGACCAAAGAAAAATATGGATGCGCTTGTTGCAGTGGCGAGCTGCACAGGTTGTTCACAGAAAATCGTACATTCAAGTCTATGAAAGCCGAAGCCAAAGAGGGTTGGTCATGTTCCTGGGGTGGCGAATTTTCAGGCTTAAATAGACGAAACTTCATCAAGTCAGGTATTGCGACTGCCAGCCTTGCAGCACTCCTTCCGGGCTGCTCCAGGTCCGATAACGTTACTGTGAAGAGCGATGTCACCGTGCTCACTAAAGGCAAAATACTAACAGTTGATGCGAATTTCTCGGAGGCCGAAGCCATTGCTATCAGGGGAAGTCACATTATTGCCGTAGGCAACGAGGCTGACGTACTCAAGGCTGCAGGAACAAACCCCAGAATCATAGAGCTTGAGGGAAAAACCGTACTACCAGGATTTATCGATCCGCATTCTCATGTTGTGGCCGGCTCCATTGTCGATTTGATAATGGATTATGTTGGCATGGCGAAATATAAAACCGTAAATGAAGTTCTCAATCATATAGCGGAGAAAGCAGCTGTCACGCCGGAGGGCGAATGGCTCGTCTTTAGAAACTTTGACCCCGCAGTACAGGACGGGGC
>DAITOW010000345.1:0-2887 GCA_036833965.1 Oleiphilaceae bacterium | reverse complement strand
AAACAAAACAAACACATAAAGTGACCATCGAAATAGACAAAGAACGGACAGCAATGGATCAGCAAACTAAAATCTGTGTTATCGGGCAAGGCTATGTCGGCTTGCCACTCGCGGTAGAATTCGGCAAGAAGTATCCCACAATAGGCTTTGACATCAAACAGGATCGAATCAGGGAACTTCAGCAGGGTATCGACAGCACGCTTGAATGCTCGAAAGAAGAGCTCGCCGAGGCAACTCGACTTAGCTTTACTACGGAACTTGAAGATATTCGTGATGCGAACGTGTATATCGTGACCGTTCCAACCCCCATCGATAAGTACAAAACCCCGAACCTCACGCCCTTGATCAAGGCAAGTGAAATGCTTGGCAAGGTCGTCAAACAAGGCGATTACGTCATTTACGAATCGACGGTGTATCCCGGAGCGACCGAAGAGGACTGCATTCCTCTGATAGAGCAAGGTTCTGGCCTTACGCTGAACAAAGACTTCTTTGCAGGCTACAGCCCGGAGCGCATTAACCCGGGTGACAAAGAGCATCGCGTGACCAACATACTGAAAGTCACATCCGGATCGACACCCGAAGCGGCAGACTTCATCGACAGCCTGTACGGCAGCATCATTGTGGCCGGCACACATAAAGCGAGTTCTATTCGTGTCGCCGAGGCAGCAAAAGTCATTGAAAACACACAGCGCGATGTGAACATTGCCTTGGTAAACGAGCTTTCTTTGATCTTCGACAAGATGGGCATCGACACACTTGAAGTACTCGAAGCTGCCGGCACCAAGTGGAACTTCTTGCCATTTCGTCCCGGCTTGGTTGGCGGGCACTGTATCGGTGTCGACCCTTACTACCTTACCTACAAGGCACAATCGATTGGCTATCACCCGGAGATGATCCTCTCCGGCCGGCGCATTAACGACAATATGTCCGGACACATCGCAGAGAAAGTCTTACGCCTGATGACCGAGAAGAAAATCCTGATGGTGGATGCCAACATTCTGGTGATGGGCCTCACATTCAAAGAGAACTGTCCGGATATCCGCAACACCAAAGTCGTTGATGTTATTAGCGATCTGGACCAATTTCACGCCAATATTGATGTGTACGATCCTTGGGCGGATGCAGAAGAAGTGGAAAAGGAATACGGCTTGAAGCTGGTTTCCGAGCCTGCCAAAGGTCACTACGATGCGATTATCGCCTGCGTTGCGCATGATCAAATCAAAGCCTTCACCTCAGAGCAACTGAGAGCACTTTGCAAGGCTAACCATATTATCTACGACGTGAAACACATCTTCGACAAAGATGTGGTTGATGGGCGTTTGTAAACGACATCGCATACTGAAATAAAAAAGGCGGAGTAAAGAAATTTACTCCGCCTTTTTTATTTTTTGTGATTCGCTTTTCTAATTCGTTTTTCTAATTCACTTTTCTAGTTTAAGCGCTCATCGCTTACTTGCTTGGCGTATCACGCCCATAGGTATCTTCAAAACGCACAATGTCGTCTTCTCCAAGATAGCTACCTGACTGCACTTCGATCATTTCCAAGGGCAAAACCCCCGGATTTTCGAGGCGATGGGTGACGCCAATCGGGATATAGGTGGATTGATTTTCAGCAAGCATGGTCTGCTTATCGCCAATCGTTACCAATGCTGTGCCCGAGACCACGATCCAGTGCTCTGCGCGATGGTGATGCATCTGCAAGGAGAGCTTGGCACCAGGCTTCACGGTAATGCGTTTCACCTGGAAGCGTTCACCTTTGTCGATGGAGTCGTAGCTACCCCAAGGCCGGGCGACCTCCCGATGCAAATGGCCTTCCGAGCGCCCGGCTTTTTGCAGTTGCCCGACGATCTCTTTTACTTCCTGCACCCGATCTTTGGCGCTGACCAATACAGCGTCCGGCGTATCAACCACCACCAGGTTTTCGACGCCTACCGCCGCAATCAATTTGTAATCGCTAAACAGCAAATTGTTATGGGAATCGTGCGTTAACACATCACCGTGCACGGCGTTGCCCTGCCCATCACGCTCGGATTCATCCCACAATGAAGACCATGAACCGACGTCGCTCCAACCTGCATCCAGTGGCACAACCATCGCGCGCTCTGTTTTCTCCATCACCGCATAATCGATGGATTCATCCGGGCTCAGTAAAAAGTGCTCTTCGGCTACACGCGTAAAATCCAAATCTTTGCTTCGACCTTGGTAAGCGTTTTTGATCGGCTCGAGAATATCAGGCCTGAAACGTTCCAACTCTTCTAAATAAACAGAAGCCTTGAACATAAACATGCCGCTATTCCAGTAATAGCCGCCCTCTTGAAGATAGGACTCGGCGGTTTTTGCATCCGGCTTCTCTACAAAGGCTTCAACCACGGCTGCACCTTCATCTCCATCAGACGCGCCTGCCTTGATATAGCCATAACCCGTTTCCGGATGGCGCGGCACAATACCAAAGGTCGCCAGCTTTCCTTGCGCCGCAATATGCGCTGCGTTTTCAATTGCTTGCTGAAACACACCCACATTGCGAATCACATGATCTGCAGCCAGAACGAGCAGCAAGGCATCTTCGTTGTCGGGTGTTCTATCAGATAAGGCATCCAGCGCCGCCAAAGCAACCGCGGGCGCAGTATTTCGGCCAATCGGCTCCAGAATAATACTCTTGGCCGCACGCTTGGACTGCCTTAACTGCTCAGCAACAATAAAACGGTGCTCATCGTTACACACCACGATGGGCTCGGAGACAGACCAATGCTCGTTTTTATCTTGTCGATCCAAACGAGAGAGCGTCTCTTGAAGCATGGAGGCCTCGCCAACCAGAGACAAAAACTGTTTAGCAAACAACTTCCGGGATAAGGGCCACAAACGGGTGCCACTTCCACCAGCCATAATC
>DAITOW010000344.1:1301-2890 GCA_036833965.1 Oleiphilaceae bacterium | reverse complement strand
ATACGCAGCAGCGGAAGATCCTGGAGTCTTGTCCGTTCAAAAGATATTTCGCCACTACAAAAACTGCGGATACGAGACCATCGTGATGGGAGCAAGCTTCCGCAATATTGGAGAGATTGAGGAACTAGCGGGCTGCGACCGACTGACAATAAGCCCGCAATTATTGCAGGAGCTGGATCAAAGCTCCGAACACCTCGAGCAAAAACTTTTTGCAAACGCAGCTGAACAGGAAAAGCCGTCGCCACTTGACCAAGCGCGCTTCCGTTGGGATATGAATGAAAGTGCAATGGCCACCGAGAAGCTAGCCGAAGGAATACGAAACTTCACAACAGATCAGTTAAAGCTGGAAAATCTCCTCAAAGATTAGACAAATATGATTCATACTCTTAAGCGCTGGTTTGAGAAGCTTAGCGACAATCAAGACCCCAATGTGGGACACTCACAGGAAAAAATAAACCTGTGCTGCTTTAGCTTGATGGTGATTACTGCCAATGTCGACTCTAACTTTGACGAGTCTGAGCACAGAACAATTCAGGCACTTGGTCGAGATCTTTTTAACCTTGATGAAACAACGATCGATGAGATCGTTAGTGATGCAAAACAACAAGCTAGCGACTCAACTTCTCTCTATGAGTTTACTTCTCTTATCCACACAAATCTGAGCGAACACGACAAGTTCAAACTCGTTGTAGGTCTTTGGAAAATAGCCTTCGCCGATGGTGAAGTGGATAAATACGAAGAGCATGTTATTCGCAGGGTTGCAGAGTTGATCTATCTTGATCATGCCCGCTTTACGGAAGCAAGGCATATTGCCGAGAACCTAAGCAAATGACACGAATAATTGGCCATCGAGGTGCTCGTAACGAGGCCCCGGAAAATACCATACCAGGCTTTACCCTTGCTCAAACCAATGGTTGCGTTGCATTTGAACTTGATGTTCGCTTATCTCGCGATTTCCAACTCATGGTCTTTCATGACAAAACGCTTGATCGTACCACTGAGCACTTAGGATGCCTGTCTGATTTTGACGCGGCAGAATTGAATCGTATGGATGCTCGTGGGAAACACCTGTGGCCATATCCATGTGTTATCCCGAGCCTTGAACAAGTATTCGACGCAGTTCCAAAAACCATTGATTGGCAACTAGAAGTTAAGCCAAGCAGCTTGTTCAAGATGAAATTGCTCGCACGCAAACTGGATCAATTCATAGCCTTCCACAAACGCTCTGATGTTCGCATTACAGTGACATCTTCAAGTGAATGGTTTTTGAGAGAAATCAAACAAATCAATCCAAAAACGAAAACCGGTTTGGTCGCAGAGTATATTGGGGAGCAAAGCGTATACAAATGCCGATCGCTCGCTTGTGATTTGCTCGTGCTAAATCACAAGCTGTGTGACCAGAAAACGCTTCAACATGCTAAAGACGCAGGAATCGAGGTTTCCGTTTGGACGGTCAACGACTTAGCGCGAATGAGAGAGCTCTCATCCATGGGCGTTGACAGTATTATTACCGATATACCGACTCAAGCCCTAAGCCAGTTCAAGTGAACTGGCTTAGTATTAACGTCAAAGAGAACCAGTCACGGCCT
>DAITOW010000344.1:0-1201 GCA_036833965.1 Oleiphilaceae bacterium | reverse complement strand
ATCCATGCGCGTGATCTGGATAACCTCATCACCCAGGGAAACTATGTCCCATACACTTTCGTTTTCGTTATCCGCCACAAAATCAAATGCATTTGCGCGTTTCACCACATCTGCCGAAACACTACCTCGATTATCCGCAAAAACCTGCACAGCATCTTGCTCTAACTGATCTGAAGTTGATTGAGATTGAACCCCACTTCGATAAGTTGATACGTAGTATTGCTCATCACCTCTATCTGCAAGCGTTGAGTTTTTCAACAACATCTTACGAGTGGTTGTCCTGTGGCTGTCGCCAAGTAAGGTCGAATTTGAAAGTGCAGTTACTACGTCCAGATTTTCAGAGAACTGATAACCACTAGGTACAATAACTTTGCTTGCTGCGCTATCTAAAACAAGATAGCTCAATGGAACGGGTGTAAAAGAGACGCTAGATAATTGAAGCGTTGGAGTGAAGACATTCGAGCCCGAGTTCGCAGTATCGATACCCAAATACCCTAGATTTTCGATCGCATCAACACCAATCGGAATATACAAACGTTTTGCTGCACTATCCCAAACAGCAAACTCCAACTGCGCATCTGCAATCAAAACTGGGTTATCAATCGACGCACCATTGGAATCAAAAAGCTCTAAACTAGCCGAAGTGCCCGCTCCCTTCTGGACTACAATATGATTATCGATAGCAAGGAGCCCTTCTATAAATGTATCCTGGTTCAACGCGACATCCGGCAAAACGTTTACCGTATTTGGTGATGACAAATCTATGGAACGAAGTTTGCCCTCCCTACTAATCAGATACATAACATCGCTCGACATTTCATAAGCGACAAAATCAGCGCTATCAAGGCTGACGTCAAGCTCTTCTAGGTATTGCTTCGCAGTAAGGTCATAGCGGATAACAGAATCCCAATCGGGATCAAAAAACGCTACTTGTTTGAAATTAGTACTTTCAATGGACGCAATTTTTGCTGCTTTAGCCTGCTCTGCCATCCAACTTGAGAAACAACGCTTCCGAACCGCCGGATCAAAACCTTGCGACGCAGTTGAACAAGCAGGATCTAAAGGATAGTCATCGCTACTATCATCCACGGTATCGTAGTCACTATCTCCAAGAGTCGGATAAGACACGTACTGAACGTCAAAACAGAACACTTTGCCAGCGCTTTCTAGAGCAACCTCTTCTGCCAAACACTCACTGATG
>DAITOW010000343.1:0-2923 GCA_036833965.1 Oleiphilaceae bacterium | reverse complement strand
CTTGCTTGAACTGGGAACGACCATGGGTGCATCGGCCAAACAGCGCGTTTTTGGTATCGCACTCCCACTCGCAAAAACAGGGCTGCTCAGCGCGGCTATTTTGAGTTTCGCGCATACGCTGGGCGAATTTGGCGTGATCCTGATGATCGGAGGCAACATCCCGGATGAGACTCGCGTCCTTTCTATCGCAATATACGATCATGTCGAGTCCCTGAACTACGAACAGGCGCATGTGCTTTCTTTTGGTCTGGTCGTGTTCGCGTTCCTGGTGATTTGGAGCCTCGCGCAACTGCAACAAAGCGGACAGCAAGCGAGGCGCGAGAGCGAAGGCGGCAGCGCAAACGGAGCTGCACGATGAGCATTGATGTCGATGTCAAACTCGCGCGTAAGCGCTTTGAGCTGGATCTTCAGCAAAGCTTTGGCAACAGCGGTCTCACCGGTATTTTTGGTCCGTCAGGCTGTGGCAAAACCAGCCTACTGCGCTGCATCGCAGGTCTGGAAAGCCCCGAGGGCGAGATCGTGGTCAACGGCCAAATCTGGCAGTCCACCTCAAGCAAGCAATGGCTTGAACCATCAAAGCGCAATATCGCCTACCTTTTTCAGGAAGCGCGCCTGCTACCGCACCTCAGCGTTGAAGACAACATCCGCTTCAATATCAAATTGCGGGGTTTGACTCAGCCAGAGACACTGATCGACAAGGTTCTCGACGATTGCGGGCTGACGGACTTACGAAGGCAACTCCCTGCGACTATCTCCGGCGGACAACGCCAGCGGGCTTGTCTGGCACGTGCCATGCTGTGCGAACCGGAGCTGATTTTAATGGATGAACCACTCTCCGCGCTGGATGCGAAATCAAAGCGAAACATGCTGCGTTTGATACAAACCTTCAAGGCCCAATCAAAAACACCAATGCTCTATGTGTCGCACTCCATCGACGAAATTGCACAACTCGCAGACCAGCTATTGATCATGCAAGATGGCAAGGCTGTGCACCTGGGCCCGGCTCTCGAGACCTTTTCAGAGCATGGAGAGCTGTTTGAGCAGGAACAACTCGCCTCGGTATTTGAAGCGAAGATCACAGACAGTGACAAGGAAAACCATTTATCCAAAGCCACGATGATCGACTCAAGCACAACAGAGCCTGTAAGCGTATGGCTTGGTGAGCAAACGCTTACCATTGGACAAACCGTTCGCCTGAGGGTCACCGCGCGCGACGTGAGCATCAGTCTGGTTGCGAATACAGATCAAAGCATACTGAATGTCATCCCTGCGATGATAAAGAGCATTGATCAAACCAGAGATGGTCATTCCGTTCGTATTGGATTGTCATTGGGAAGCAATACGCTGCACGCACTGATTACAAGGCGGTCTCTGCACAAACTGGACCTGAAAACAGGCCAGAAAATCTGGGCTCAAATAAAAGCTCTCTCAATCTATGACTAAGACAAGTTGCAGCTTTGCACTTTCTTGACTAGCTTGCTATCCACTTACTGCCAATTGGAGTCACCCGGATGGCTATTACAGAAGCCCAGAAGAAACTTGTACAGAATAGCTTTGCAAAAGTAGAACCGATTGCAGACGCTGCCGCTGAAATTTTCTACAGTAAACTGTTCTTGTACGACCCGTCTCTCAAACCGCTTTTCAAAAACGATATGAAGGCACAGGGCAAAAAACTGATGGCGGCTCTCAAACTCGCCGTGAAATCCCTCGACGATCTGAATGCACTGGTTCCGGTTCTGGAAAACATGGCCGTAAAACATGTTGGTTACGGCGTGAAGGTTGATGATTACACTCCGGTGGGTAACGCGCTGATCAACACCCTTGCTGAGGGGCTCGGGGATGACTTTACGCCGGATTGCAAACTCGCTTGGATAGAGGTTTATAAAACCATTGCAAATGTGATGCGCTCCAAGGCTTATCCCGACTTCAACGCTGACACCTACAAGAACACCAAGCGCTATGCACACTAAGCATTGATGATGTAAGCTGCATCGGGTTCAACAATAAATATAAAGACTGATGCAGACGAACATAATCGATACAGTACTCGGCTGGTATCAAGAGCCGTTATTCATACAATTTCCCGTCATCACCTTTGCGCTCGGCATTGGCACTTTTCTGCTGCTTGCAGCTCCCTGGACCCTACTCGCTTATTTTGATCCCGAGTGGGCAAAGCCTTATCGTGTGCAGAACAAAGATTTCCATGTAGAAAAATTTCTGGGCAAAAATCTCTACCTAATTGTATTCAACTCAAGTCTGGCATTTTTTTTACTGGTGCTATCCTGGCCGATCATCCGTTTATCCGGCATTCATGCAGGGGAAGTACCGCACTGGAGCACCTTTGTCTGGCAACTGGCGTTCTTTATTGTGCTGGATGATTTTCTGTATTACTGGATGCATCGTGCCATGCACGAAAACAAGTGGCTGCTAAAAAATGTTCACTCAGTGCATCATCAGGTTCGAACACCCTTCGCACTCTCTGGAAATTACTTTCACTGGATTGAGCTGGTATTCACCGTCAGCATCGCCCTGATCGGTCCAATTCTGCTCTCCAGCCATATTTACATTGTGTATGCGTGGTTTATCTGGAGACAAATTGAAGCCGTCGACGGACATCTTGGTTACGACTTCAAGTACAACCCGATGCGCCTGGTGCCGTTTTATCATGGCCCTGCCTTTCATGATCGTCATCATGAAACATACAAGGGCAACTACGCAGGTTTTTTACCGGTCGTTGATCGCTGGTTCAAAACGCAAAGTCCTGAACCAAAACGCTAGCGCTGCACATAATCGCTAGGCTTTGAACTCGTTGGATCGCTGACGCAGAACCTCGACAAGCTCATCCAGCGATTCGGCCTCTGCATCACTCATCTGCGCCGCTTTACGATTTTCTTCAGACAGGGCATTCACTTCAATGATACTT
>DAITOW010000342.1:0-2943 GCA_036833965.1 Oleiphilaceae bacterium | reverse complement strand
TAAGAACTCTGCTTCTAGGTGCAGTCATTACGTGCGGATCTTTTGCTACAGTCTCGGATGCAAAGGTGTCAAAGGCGGAGGCAGATAAGCTTGGCACCTCACTTACACCTTTTGGATCGATTAAGGAAGGCAACGAAGCGGGAACGATTCCGGCATGGGATGGCGGCTTGACGAAACCTCCTGCAGGATACAAAGGTAGTGGACAGCACCATATCGATCCGTTTGCAGGTGACGAACTCAAGTACAAGATTGACCAAAAGAACTATCAAGGCTTCCAGAAGTATATGACGCCAGGTCAGTATGCCTTGATGGAGGCTTATCCGAATACGTTCGCGATGAATGTCTATCCAAGTCGAAGAACGCACGCAATGCCTGACTGGGTGCTTGAAAATACCAAGAAGAATGCGACAACAGCGACCTTGTCAAAAGGTGGTGTAGGCATTAAAGATGCGTTTGGCGGTATTCCTTTCCCGATTCTAACCGGGAATAGTGAAGACAAGGCATTGCAGGTGATGTGGAATCACCTGACTCGTTGGCGTGGTATTTTTCTGACCGGACGTTACACCGAAGTTTCAGTGCAGAGAGATGGTACTTTTGCGCCGATTACCAAGCAGCAGGAAGCATTTCTGAACTTTCACAACCCGGAAGGAAGTTTTGAAAAGCTGGATAATATCCTGTTTTACTTTTTGACCTTTAACAAAGCACCTGCGCGTTTAGCTGGTGGTGCGTTGCTGGTGCATGAGACTCTGGACCAGACAAAGGATGCGCGTCAGGCGTGGGACTATAACGCAGGTCAGCGTCGTGTGCGCCGTGCTCCTAACCTTGCTTATGATTCACCAATTGCCTCTTCAGATAACACCCGTACTGCCGATGACACTGATATGTATAACGGTGCTCCTGACCGTTATGACTGGGAGTACAAGGGGCTCAAGGAAATTTTTATTCCCTACAACAACTACAAGGTTGGCCAGGAGGGTTTGAAGTACAGCGAACTGGTTCAGCCGGGGCATTTGAACCCTGAGTATGTTCGTTGGGAGTTGCATCGAGTGCATGTGGTTGAGGCCAATCTGAAGAAAGGCGAACGACATATTTATAAGAAACGTGTTTTCTATGTAGACGAGGATTCTTGGGGAGTTGCTTTGGTTGATCAATATGACAACCGTGGTGAGCTTTGGCGCGTGAGCATGGCTCTGTTGAAAAATTATTATGAATTGCCAGGAACCTGGACTTCGGCTGATATTTTTCATGACTTGCAGTCCCGCCGATACAGTGCGAACGGGCTTTACTCGGAAGAACGACAGGCGCCAGTGTTTGAAACCAAGGTTCCGGATAATCGTTACTTCAAACCTCAGTCTCTGCGTCGCCGGGCGCTCTAACAATCTTTGGTTTTATAACGCTCTGTTTAAGGGCGTTTCCTAGTTTTAAGGACAACGAATGAACTATTTAGTAAAAGGCATGCTTAAGTCCTCAGTCGTTCGCAAGTGCGCTTACGCGGTCGTTGGCGCCAGTATTGTTTCCGCCAGTTCTTCCGCTGTTGCGTTTGAGGGAGTGTTGGAAACGCCCTCAATGCTTTCTGAGATGGCTGTCGATTATTTGCTACTGGATATTGAGAATGTTGGTAGCCGCCTGGTTGCCGTTGGTTCTCGCGGGCACATCGTCTATTCGGACGATAGGGGGGCGACCTGGGAGCAAGCATCGGTTCCGGTTTCTGTGTTGCTGACAGCCGTTGATTTTGTTTCAGCAGAGAAGGGTTGGGCTGTTGGACATGGGGGAGTGGTCCTTCATACAAACGATGGTGGCGTGAATTGGGTGAAACAGTTTGATGGTAATCAGGCGAACCAGTCCAATATCAAACAGGCAGAAGCCTTTGTTGCCAAACTGGAAGTTCAGCTGGATGAAGCCGGTGGTCAAAATGCCGATCTAGAATATCAGCTTGAAGAGGCCGAATATGCGGTGGAGGATGCGAGAGCGGACGCCGAGGTTGGTGCTGCGAAGCCTCTTCTGGATTTGATGTTTCTGGACGAAAATACCGGATTTGTCGTGGGCGCCTATGGCTTTTTATTCAAAACAGCAGATGGTGGACGGACATGGACAAACTACGCGAATCGAATTGAGAACTTTGACCGCTTTCACTTGAACACCATTGCGCAAGTCCAGGGCGGAGATATCCTGATTGCAGGCGAGGCTGGTGTTTTGTTCCGTTCCAAAGACAATGGCGAGAGTTGGGAGACACTCGACTCCCCATATGATGGTTCATTCTTCGGTATCGTGCCGCTGGAAGGGAAAGGACAGGCACTTGCCTTTGGTCTTCGTGGCAATCTTTTCAGAACTGAAAATAGTGGGCGATCCTGGAAGCAGATGGACTCAAATACCGAAAGCACTTTAATGTCAGGCTCATTTGATGGCAACCGGAAGGTTAGCATTGCAGGAAATGGCGGCATTGTGATTTTGAGTGAAGATGGCGGCAAGACATTTTCCGCTTACTCCCGAGAAGATCGTCTGGGACACACAGCATTGACCTACATCACGCGTCAGCGCGCGGCTTTGGTGGGTGAGTCTGGAGTCGAACTTGTGACCCCTGCGGGTAAAGACCTGTAATCAACTTAAACTGAAATTTTGTAAGAGGATTTACAAATGGCTAATGCCGATCAAAGTTCTGCGGGAACTTCCAACGACGGTTCCGGCTCAGTCGCAGAGCGCCTGATATTTAATAATCGACCGGTTATTTTGGGATTGTTTCTGCTGATTACAGCAATTCTTGGTTATAACGCGTCCCAGATAAAACCCGATGCGTCGTTCGAGCGTTTGATCCCGCTTGAGCACGAGTTTATTCAGAACATGATGGATAATCGTTCTGATCTTGAGAACCTTGGGAACTTTATTCGTATTGCTGTCGCAGTGAAAGACGGAGATATCTTCAATAAAGGCTACATGGAATCACTA
>DAITOW010000341.1:0-2954 GCA_036833965.1 Oleiphilaceae bacterium | reverse complement strand
AAAGCGATCTATATGATTTAAATATTCGTATTTCCAGTGTCTTATGTGCAGGTTAGACTGCTCGCAAGGATATTGAGGACTTAATATGCGCCACCTGAACTATAACCACTTACTGTACTTTTGGACTGTTGCTCAGGAAGGGAGTGTGGCTCGCGCTGCGGAAGTTTTGCACCTTGCCCCGCAGACGATCAGTGGTCAGCTGAAAATGCTGGAAGACTCAATAGGAGAGCCACTCTTCACGCGCGTGGGTCGCGGCCTGGCAATTACCGATACCGGACGGATTGTCGAGCAGTACGCAGACGAGATTTTCAACCTTGGAGCCGAGCTGACACAGAGGGTAAAAAACGATTCCCTCGGGGCGCCCATGGTCTTCAATGTCGGGATCGTCAATTCTATTCCCAAACTCATTGCGTATCGCACTTTACGACCGGTAATGCACATGACCGAGAGCATGAAAGTTTCATGTTACGAGGACAGCCTCGAATCATTGTTGGCGCAACTCTCAATACACAAACTGGATTTGGTATTGTCAGACCGTCCGATACCTTCGAGCGTTAATGTGCGCGCCTACAACCACGAGCTTGGTTCCAGTCAGCTGTCGATCTTTGGTGCGCCGAACCTTCTGGAAAAATATCCGCAAGAATTTCCAGAGTGCCTGAATAACGCGCCAATGCTGATGCCGGTAAAGGAACACGTGCTTCGTCGTAATTTATCTGATTGGTTCGAGGTGAACGGTTTGACCCAGAATGTCGTGGCAGAGTTCGACGACAGTGCGTTGTTAAAGGTGTTTGGTGAGGCAGGAGAGGGTTTCTTTCCAGCGCCAACGGTCATGCGCAAACAGGTCGAGTCGATCTATGGCGTGAAGCATGTAGGTTTAGTGGATGGGGTGATGGAGCGCTTTTATCTGATTTCACCTGAGCGTAAGTTGAAACATCCTGCGGTTTTGAAAATCATTGAATCAACCCGTTTTAGTATGTCGGCCTAGGAATTACTTGGTTGCCCTTCATAAAAAGCAGCTCATCCCAGGGCCGCAATCCTGTGCTCGCGTAAAAGTGTTCGTCGCGCGCGGGCAAAGCATAGTTCAATCGCAGCTTTCGCCTGTTTGGATTTTGTTTCCACCTCAATCGCTCTACCTGCACGGCGATTGCTCTGAAATCTCGCCTTATACATTGTATGTTTGTCTGGTCCCGTCTCTCTCTTAAGTCTGAAGCATGGTGTTGAAAATTCATCCGCCAGCGCACCAACATAAAGATTAAAGTAGCTTTGAATTTCATTGCTGTGTTGCTGAAGATCGTTATCCGAAAGGTCGATTTTAAGCATGTTAGAGTCTCCTTCAACTCGCTGAACCTACATCCTACGCACAGCAAAATCATCGATCTAGCAGAAAAAGATGCTCCCTTTGATCGAAATTTCCGTTGAAACAAAAAACTTTAAAACCTCGGCTTTATCGAATTCAGTGTGCGGTTAAAACTGCTTTTTTCGATGCAAATTATCGAGCAATCTACGGGTGTTCATTCACGAAGGAGGATGAAAATGAAAGCGATCCACAAGTACGAACTGAAAACTGATGGAGCTGAAACGGAGCTGAACCTTAAACAGGATTTCCGTATTGTGCACGCTGAGTATGTGCTCGTCGACAAAGCTGTCTACATTTGGGTTGAAGAGCCTCTCGCAGCGAAAATCCCTTCCGGGAGTGTTGAATTTTTGGTGGCGCGTTCCGGAGTGCCTTTGTCGGGGCAGTATGAGCATGTTGCGACCGCAGTAGATTTGTTGGCGCCAGAGGCTTACCACATTTTCCACAAGCAGAAAGAGGCGGCAATTTATCCAATGACCCTCGATGAACACGATTTTTTAGTTTCCGAAGCTAGTTGATTCAGGCTCATCTCTCTCCACTCTCCCCCTCATCAAGAGTGGTCGTGTCTTCTAGCTATTCCAAGGCGCTTCGGCGCCTTTTTTTTGCTGAATAAAAACATCCGTTTTGTTATCGTTGAGCCTTGGAAAAAATCATAAAAAATAACAAACCTCAGGCTCAAAATGAATCAATCTGCTGTCTCCCGTTCCGATGCCGTTAAGGCACCGTTCTGGGCTTTAAAATTGCGCGCGTTAAGCGAATACCTTTCAGTTGAATGCCTTGGCGGGCCCAAGCACCTCAAGTTTGCCTGGGTCGTCAATTTTCAAAAGTCGGGCACCCTGTTTTTTGTCGCTTTTCTCATGTGGTATTACGAAAATACGAGCACCGCTGCCTGGCTTTATCTGGCTCTGCACGGCGGTTACGGCATTATCTGGCTGATCAAGGATGTCGCATTTCCGGATGCCAACTGGCAACGGCGTATCACCTATGCAGGCGCACTCAATTCGTTTCTGTTTGTGCTTGGACCTTATTGGCTCTTTGGCTGGTTACTGATTTCGGGCAGGGGCGCGGAATCATACCCGCTAACGGATGGAGCATGGTTCGCACTGTGCACCTTGCTCTGCCTTGTAGGCTCGGTCATCATGATTGCCGCTGATGCCCAAAAGTATTTTACGCTCAGGGTTAAGCGCGGCTTAATCACTGATGGCATGCACAAGTATATCCGGCACCCCAATTACCTTGGCGAAATGATGATCTACGGCGGCTTTGCGATGTTAGCGTGGCACTGGTTTCCTTTTGTGGTTCTTGCGTGGGTGTGGCTCGGCTTGTTTGCAGTCAACATGGCGATGAAGGAGGCATCGATGGCCAGGTATGAGGAATGGCCTGCCTACAAGAAGCGAAGTTGGTGGTTGATTCCGGGAATTTTCTAGACCTGATTGGTTATTAGATGGATGGCGGCACCAACGCCGCCCCATCTTTTGAGCGTACTCAGCCCTGATCGACTCTGTGACTTTCGCTTAAGCAACCTTCCTAAAATCGACGGGCGCTATTTTTGGATGGCGGGCCACGGCAAGGGCTGCTGAGCGCGCAAGGTGATCGCTTA
>DAITOW010000340.1:2422-2967 GCA_036833965.1 Oleiphilaceae bacterium | reverse complement strand
CTTGCATGCTTCGTTTCTTTTGAGCAACATTGCCTGAGACTCTTAAAATAAAACTCCTTTAGGTAGCTATTCACTTCATGCGTTTGAAATCCATCAAGTTGGTCGGATTCAAGTCCTTTGTTGATTCGACGGTTGTTCCTTTTCCTACAAATATGACGGCCATTGTTGGGCCGAATGGTTGTGGTAAGTCCAATGTGATTGACGCAGTGCGTTGGGTGATGGGGGAGAGTTCTGCAAAGCATCTGCGTGGCGAGTCGATGACGGATGTTATTTTTAATGGTTCTACTCATAGACAGCCAGTTGGTAAGGCGTCGATAGAATTGTTGTTCGATAACAGTGAAGGACAGTTGGTTGGTGAATTCGCTGCATTCAGTGAGATTTCTATTAAGAGGCAGGTGACTCGTGAAGGTGTTTCCCAATATTTCCTGAATGGCTCCAAGTGCCGCCGACGGGATGTGACGGATATATTTCTCGGCACCGGGATGGGGCCAAGAAGTTACGCCATCATTGAGCAGGGGATGATTTCCCGTCTGATTGAGAGTAAG
>DAITOW010000340.1:0-2412 GCA_036833965.1 Oleiphilaceae bacterium | reverse complement strand
AAGAAGCGGCAGGAATTTCAAAGTACAAGGAACGTAGGCGCGAAACAGAAAACCGGATGAATCGAACCAAGGAAAACCTGGATCGTTTGTCGGATATTCGTGAAGAATTAGGGAAGCAGTTGTCAACACTGAAACGACAGGCTTCTGCAGCAGAACGCTATAAGGAGTATAAAGCTGAAGAGCGTAAAACCGGGGCATTGTTAGCAGCAATTGCATGGAAAGAGTTGGCTGTTGATCGAAATGCACGCGCTTCCGAGTGCGTTGCTCTGGAAAACGAAATCGAAAGGTCGGTCATAGAAAAGGCGACCGGGCAGTCAAAGATAGAAGCTGCACGCGCAGACCTTGAAGAGAAGATAGAAGATTTTCAGGAACTGCAGGGGCGTTATTATCAGTCCGGAGCTGAGATCGCGAAATATGAGCAGGAACTCAGGTTTGAGCGCGAAAAGGCGGAGCGCGCAGCAGAGCAAAAGCTTCGCTTGCAGGATGATATCCGTCGTTCGGAAGAACGCAGTCGTCTGCTTTGTGAGGAGCTTGAGGAGCGAAGCCTTGAGGTCGAGGAGATGGCGCCAGAGCTTGAACTGTTGCTTGAGCAGCAGGAAGGGCAGCTTGAACAGGTGACTTTAGCAGAGGCGAAGTTTCAGGACTGGTTGCATGGCAACGAAAATCTCCAGGAAAGTTACGCACAGGCCCGAACTGAAGCCGAGTCCAGTCAGAGCAGGGTGTCGCAGCTAGAGGCAAAAATACAGCAGCATAATGATCGGTTGGTGTCGCTGAGTCAGGAACAAACACAGATCGAGCAGCAGGCTGAATCGCTTGGCGATGCAGGGAATGAAACTCAATCTGGCGAGCTTGAAGCACAGATTGATCAACTGAAAGGG
Organism: Oleiphilaceae bacterium; assembly: GCA_036833965.1. GTDB lineage: Bacteria > Pseudomonadota > Gammaproteobacteria > Pseudomonadales > Oleiphilaceae > PZPK01. The sequence goes on along the minus strand of DAITOW010000340.1, from coordinate 1,534 downwards.
CAGTTCGAAGCTTTAGAGCAAGATGAGATTGTCGTCAGAGAGCAACTTGCAGATCTTGAAGAAAGGCTTTCCGAGTCCAGAAGTCTTTTGGCGAGCGATAAGGCGGCTTTGTCATCTCTGGAGGCTATCCAGCAAGATGTTGTTGATGCGCAGTCGGATGGTGACAAAGGTGTTGCCGAGTATGCCAGGTTAAAGGCCTTGGTTCCGCTCATTGAATGTATTGAAATCGACCCTCAGTGGGGAGGGGTCGCAGAGTCCGTCATCGGTGATGTGCTTAAGTCATTTGTTGCTAAGCAGGCAGAGCTTAGCGCCTCAGAATTAGAACTTTATTCAAAAGAGAATTTCACGCTATTTGTCGAGGATGTTTCTTCGGTCGATGCGCTACAGGGTTCGTTAGCAAGTAAAGTGTCTGGTTGTCCCGCATTGAATGAACAGCTAAATCAATATGTCTGTGTAGAGAGTTTGTCGCTTGCTTTGGCTCAGCAGGTTTCCCTCGCTTCCGGTCAGAAAATCGTGACGCCTGATGGTTTTGTTGTCAGCCGGGGCAGTGTTAGGTGCCTTTCGACTGCTGCGGCTGGAGACGGGATTGTCGCAAGGCAAGCGAAAATCGATCGCTTGCATGCTCAAGTTTCGGAGCGGGAAGCGTTATTGGATGTTTTGTTGCAAGAGCGCAACGTTTTCAATGAGCGCTTGTCCCAGATTTCCGGAAGCATGGTGCAGGCTCGTCAGAATCGCGATGCTCTTACAAAACAGCACTCCCAATTAGCCGCCAAGCTGAGTGCGATGCATGCTCGGCGAGAGCAAATGCTTGAGCGAAAGCTTCGTATTGAAGAAGAGATGCATGGCATTTCAAAGATGTTGGAAGAAGATCGGGCCATGCTTGAGCTGGCAAGAGAATCATGGCAGTTAAGCATGGAGGCGCTCGACTCGATGGGTGAGGATCGTTCTCGGCACAGCGAGCAACGAGATGTCTTGCGTGATCACATCGAACGGGCCAGGGATGCTCAGAGGGATATTCAGTCGAAACTGCATGCAGTGACGCTTGCCAAGCAAAAGGCTGTGGATCGCCTGGAGGTGCTTAAGCAACTTGAGTCAGATTTGCAGCGTAACATTGATGCGATGCGAGCTTCTTTGCAATCTTTGGCCGACGAGCAGGCTGATGAGGAGAAAATAGAACTATTGCAATCCAGATTGCAAGATGAACTGGTTTCCCATGAGCGGGATGAAAAGAAGCTTGTTGCTGCGAGGGAGGTGCAGGAAGCTTTGCAGGCGACGTTACGATCACTTGAGTTGGCTCGGGAACGCGGCGAAGGTGCTCTTCTTGATCTGCGCAGTAAGCTTGAAAATTTGCGATTGCAGACGCAAGCCCTTGATATGGAACAGACCAAGAAGTTAGAGCGAATCGATGATTTGGGGTTTGAGTTGGATGGCTTGTTGGTAGAGCTTGAAGATGAGGCGCAAGCTGAAGCTCTTTCCAGAGAGCAGCTTGAACATACTCTGGAAAAACTGGCAAATCGGATCCTCAGATTAGGTC
>DAITOW010000339.1:0-2972 GCA_036833965.1 Oleiphilaceae bacterium | reverse complement strand
GCCGTGGAACGCATTGGGGTACGGCGCGTGGTAGATTTCGTTCGGGAAAGGACCAAAGCCTGCTTTGTATGGCGCAACTTTACCGGTTAACCCCATCGTCATGTTTGTACGACCGTGAAAGCCGCCTTTAAACGCTATCACGCCGCTACGACCAGTATGAGCGCGTGCTACTTTCACCGCGTTTTCGACCGCCTCGGCGCCAGTGGTCAGGAAGATCGCTTTCTTCTTGGTCTCACCCGGTGCAAGTTCTGTCAGCTTTTCTGCCAGCTCAACGAATGACGCGTAAGGCGTGACCATTGCACACGTGTGCGAGAAGTTATCCAACTGAGCTTTTACCGCTTCACTAATGCGTTTATGAGAATGCCCCGTGTTAGTTACCGCAATGCCTGCCGCAAAGTCGATGTATTTGTTGCCTTCAATATCCCACACGTAAGCGTTTTTTGCTTTCTCAACGTAAAGTGGGTACAGAGCGCCCATCCCTTGAGCGATAACTTGGCTTCATCTTTGATGTAGTTGTTGGTTTGTCATTGTTTTGTCCTTAATTAGTTGCCGCCAAAGCAGAGATATTTCACGTCCATGTATTCATCAATACCTTGTTTTGCTCCTTCGCGTCCGATGCCGGACTGCTTAACACCACCGAAAGGAGCCACTTCAGTAGAGAGCATGCCTTCGTTAATGCCGACCATACCGTATTCGAGCGCTTCTGCGATTTTCCAAACACGGTGAATGTTTTGGCTGTAGAAGTACGACGCGAGGCCGTAGATGGTGTCGTTCGCCATTTCGATCAGTTGTTCATCGCTGTCAAAGCGAATCACTGGCGCGACAGGGCCAAAGATTTCCTCGGAGACAATCTTCATGTCGTGAGTAACGTCTTTGAGCACCACTGGGTGCATAAATCGGCCATCCAACTCTTTGAGTGCTGAAACTGGCTTCGCACCTTGCTCAATGGCGCCATCGATCAATGCTTGAATGCCTCGTTTCGCTGACTCGCTGATCACCGGGCCGATGTTTACGCCCTCATCTAAGCCGTTACCGACTTTGAGTTGCTGAACCGCAGCGTCGAACTTAGCAACGAACTCGTCATACACTTTGCTGTGTACGTAGAAACGGTTCGCACACACACACGTTTGGCCTGCGTTACGGAATTTCGACGCCATCGCGCCTGCCACAGCTGCATCAATATCCGCATCATCGAATACAATAAACGGCGCGTTGCCACCTAGCTCCATTGAGGTACGTTTGATGTCAGCCGCGCTTTGCTGCATCAGCACGCGACCAACTTGAGTCGAGCCTGTGAATGACAACTTGCGAATCAAAGGATGCGAAGTGAAGATAGCACCTACCTGACGGGAGTTTTCACCCAGTACCACTTGCAGCACATCGCGCGGGATGCCAGCTTGGTAGGCAAGTTCTGCAACCGCAAACGCTGACAGCGGCGTAGATTCAGATGGTTTTACCACAAAGCTACAACCGGCCGCTAAAGCTGGCCCTGCTTTACGCGTGATCATCGCAATTGGGAAGTTCCAAGGCGTAATCGCACAGGCAACACCAATTGGTTGTTTGATGGTAACCAAACGCTTGTCTGCACTCGGCGCAGGAATCGTCTCGCCGTAAGTGCGTTTCGCTTCTTCAGCAAACCATTCGATAAAGCTCGCGCCGTAAAGCACTTCACCTTGAGCTTCTACTAGCGGCTTACCTTGCTCTAACGTCATCAGACGGCCAAGGTCTGCTTTGTTTTCCAATAGAAGTTGGAACCAACGATTGAGCATACCAGCGCGCGTTTTTGCTGGCAGTGCCGCCCATTCTTTCTGCGCCACACTAGCACGTTCAATGCCATTTAAAATGTCATTCTCGGTTGAGACAGGTGCGTACCCGAGAAGCTCTCCGGTCGCCGGATTAGTCACTGCAATGCCCTGTTGTGGGTTCGCTACCATAAACGAAACAAGGCTTTGGTTTTGTATCTGTTGCATGGTCATTCCTTTTGACAACTCATCATCACCGCTGAGTCAGCGGCGAGCTTGTGTTTAAGCGGGGATCTGCTGCGTAATGCAGTGAATGTTCCCTCCGCCGAGTAGAACCTCTCTCGACGGTATCGCGATGATTTGGTATTCCGGCATCGCGTTTTGCAAAATCTCGATCGCAACGGCATCGGTTTCTTCGTCCAGCATCGGCAAGAACACATGTCCGTTAACGATAAGAAAGTTGGCATAAGAAGCACTTAGGCGTTCGCCAGCTTGTCGGCTCGTCCCTGAACTGGCACCAATACCATTAGCTTCGCGCTCGCTGTAATGCAGCGGACCCGGCAATGGCAAACGGACAATTTCTATCTCGCGCCCTTTCGCATCTTGCTGCGATCTCAGTACTTGCTCTGCTTGACGAGACAACGCGTATTGCGGATCGCTTGGGTCATCGGTCCAACTCAGAACCACCTTACCCGGCGCGATCACGTGCATCAGGTTGTCAACATGGCCGTCTGTTTCGTCATTGAATAAACCATTTGGCAACCAAATGATTTTTTCGATACCGAGATACACCTTTAACTGCTCTTCGATTTGCGCTTTGCTCAACTGCGGATTTCGCCCCGGACTGAGTAAGCACTCTTCTGTAGTGTAAAGCGTGCCTTCACCATCGGTGTGAATCGCCCCACCTTCAAGAACAAACGGAGCGCGGTAATAATCAATACCTATGATGTCGCACACCGAACCAGCGACAAGATCGTCCTGCTGCCAGTTATCGTAAAGCCCGTTGTATTCGCCGCCCCACGCGTTAAATTGCCAACTAATCCCACGGCGTTCACCCGCCTGATTCACAAGCACGGTCGGTCCAATATCGCGCATCCACGCGTCGTTAAATGGGATTTCGACCAAACGTACATCTGAGTGGAGCATTTGACGTGCTCGGTCAAAGTTGTGCGAGCATACCGCCACGCAAACCTTGGTCACTTCCGCGATTAAGTTCGCGATTCTGGCAAA
>DAITOW010000338.1:0-2990 GCA_036833965.1 Oleiphilaceae bacterium | reverse complement strand
TTGCGAGTGATGTTTTGGAAATTTCCTTTTCCTGATCCTGCAATTTTGCGATAAGACCGCTTTTTTCGCGATTGGCACTCTTTAGCCAGGCAGAGATTTCTGAAATACTTTTTTTTAGTTTCTTTAATTGCTCTTCTGACTCTTCCTGACTGGCGGCATGCGCACGTTGATCCTCAAACCTGAGAGGCAGGACTTGGGCAAGGAAAGAGGGCAAGATAAAAAGACAAAAACAAAGCACAGCAAGAAGTGAAAGGCTGGTTCGGGACTGAACACGTTTTTCACTCCTTGGCACGGCTAGGGATTCTCTATTGTTATGTTGGAAGTAGAGTCAAGGTGCTACTGCACCTCAACTATTTCGCGATTAAGCTTGTGCCCGTCATTTCAACAGGAATTTGAAGTTCCATCAACTCTAGAAGGGTCGGCGCAACATCACTTAGCTTGCCGTTATCTGCAAGGCTCAATGAGCGTCCACCCAGGTAAACCAGTGGTACGGGGGTTGTAGTATGTGCAGTATGGGCTTGTCCGGAATTCGGGTCGGTCATCTGCTCGGCGTTGCCATGGTCAGCTGTGATCAGACATTGCCCGTCAACTTCTTCCAATGCCGCGGCAACTCTGGCAATACATTGATCCAGGCATTCGGCGGCTTTAACCGCTGCGTCGTACTTGCCTGTATGACCAACCATGTCGCCATTCGCATAATTGCAAACGACAAGGTCATACTCGCCTGATTTGATTGCGTCCACTAATTTGTCGGTTACTTCCGGAGCACTCATCTCCGGCTTCAAATCATAGGTCGCGACATCCGGGCTTGGAATCAGTTCTCGAGTCTCACCATCGTACAGGTCTTCCCGGCCGCCACTGAAAAAGAAGGTGACGTGCGCATACTTTTCCGTTTCAGCAATTCGAAGCTGGGTTTTGCCAAGGGTTTGCATGTATTCGCCAAGGCTGTTTGGGAGGTCGCTTGGTGGGTAGGCGCAGCTTGTCTTGATGTCTGCAGCATACTCTGTGAGCATCACAAAATCTGAAAGCGCTGGTGTTTGCTTGCGGGTGAAACCATCAAAATCCTGTTCGACAAATGCGCGCGTCAGCTCACGCGCTCTATCCGCCCGGAAATTCATAAACAGAACTGCGTCATTGTCTGAAATTTTGGCGACAGCATCACCTTCGCCTTGAAGGTAAGTTGCGCTGACAAATTCATCATTCTCGTCTCGCGCATAAGCGTCTTGCAAGGCTGCTACAGGATCTGCTGACTGATATTGCCCCTCTGCCATCGTAAGGAGATTATAAGCAGCCTCTACACGGTCCCAGCGGTTATCCCGATCCATGGCATAGTAACGGCCAACCATGCTTGCGATTCGGCCTATCTTCTTCTCACGTAAGGCGTTTTCGATCTTTTCGAGTGAGGGTTGTGCGCTACGAGGCGGCATGTCGCGGCCATCAAGAAATGCGTGTACATACACTTTCTTCGCACCACGTCGCTCTGCTAACTCAATGGCAGCAAGGATGTGATCTTCATGGCTGTGCACGCCGCCAGGAGAAAGAAGGCCTAGCAGATGGACAGCGCCATCTTTGGCCGTCGCGTTGTCAATTGCTTCGCACAGGGCCGGGTTTTCGAAAAACGTGCCGTCATCAATGTCTTTGGTGATTCGGGTGTAGTTCTGATACACGATTCGACCCGCCCCAAGATTCATGTGGCCGACTTCCGAATTGCCCATTTGTCCTTCCGGTAAACCGACAGCCATTCCGGACGTGGCGATAAGCGTGTGAGGTTTCTCGGACCAGATTTGATCCCAGAAAGGGGTGTTGGCATTCTGAATAGCGTTTGATTCGCTTTCTTCGCGGTAGCCCCAACCATCCAAAATAATCAATGCAGTCGTGCGTTTTGCCATAGTACTTCAGTCTCGGAGTTTGCCTTAACAATAATGGTGCGCGATTTTAGCGTTTCTTCGGCGTCTTGGCGACTTATTACGTTTTTCTCCCTGTCTCCGAATCTTTGGCTTGTGTATAATGCGCGCCGAAATGACTGAAAGGGTAAGGTAATGGATCGTTTGTTTGAGTTTGCTGGAAATCACTGGGAACTGGTGAGTATCTTTTTTGCCTTGTTGGCGGCTCTTTGGTGGAGTGAGAAAGCCAAGTCCGGGCAGAGTCTCACGCCTTTGGCATTGACGCAGCTTATCAATAAGGGCGAGGCGGTAATTGTCGATGTTCGTGACAAGAAGGAGTTTGGATAGGGGCGTATCACCGGCTCTATCAATATTCCATTTACTTCGCTTAAGACACGTCTTGGTGAATTATCGAGCCATAAGGGCAAGCATATCGTTGTTGTAGATAAGATGGGGCAGCATTCCGGAACAGCCGGTAAATTGTTGAAAGACGAAGGTTTTGAAAATGTTGCTCGACTGGCGGGCGGTATTGTTGAGTGGAAAACGAGCAATATGCCACTTGTTCGCAAGTAAGGTTTAACCTGATTTTAAGTGGGGCTATGATGAGTAAAAAAGTTGTAATTTATAGTTCTGATTACTGTCCGTTTTGTATGCGAGCGAAGTCCCTTTTGAAGAAAAAAGGGGTTCAATTTGAAGAGTTGGTGGTTGATGGTGATCGTCAACTCCGAAGCGAAATGGAACAAAAGTCGGGCCGCCATACTGTCCCGCAGATCTGGATCGGTGCAACCCATGTCGGTGGTTGTGATGATTTGTTTGCTCTGGAACGCGCGGGAAAGCTGGACTCGTTACTCGCCTGATTGGCGCTTATCACGCGTCTACGGCATTGCAAAATTTGAAGAAATACTCAATGTCCGGCTAAAAAAGAGAGCTGTGCACTCGCAGAGATGCTCAAGACTATTTAGTATTCGCTCACTAACTAAAACTCGTAATGAGAAAAAGAAACAACATTAAGGTTTGAACGATGTCAGAGAATGAAAACCCAGTAGAAAACACACAGGATCAAGCGGCTCAAGAGCAACCACAAGCTGGGTTTGCGATGGATAAAGT
>DAITOW010000337.1:0-3004 GCA_036833965.1 Oleiphilaceae bacterium | reverse complement strand
AGAGACAGGACGACTTGTTCGAACTCATCGACCGAGGCGTAATCCGGGTTCTCGTCACCTACAGCAAAACCCACTTTTTTCTGGATAACGGCGCCCAACATGGCCTGACCTATGAAATGCTGCGCGAATTTGAGTCGTACTTAAAGTCACGATATAAGGGGCGTCGCAAAGGACGCGCCCTGTCAGTGATCGCAATTCCTGTGGCGAGAGATGAGATACTGGAAAAACTGTCCAATGGTCAAGCAGATCTTGCGATCGCTAATCTCACCATTACTCCCGAGCGCAAAGAAGTGGCTGACTTTTCCATTCCAGTGATCGGATCGGTAAAAGAGGTGATAGTCGCGGCGCCAAACGCCCCCAAACTGAATACGCTTGATGACATTTCGGGAAAAACCTTCTTCCTGCGTAAAAGCAGCAGCTTCTATACACATTTGATGAGTAAAAACGAAGAACTTCGTTCCAAGGGACTCGAACCGGCGGTCATTATTGAAGCCGACGAGCACCTTGAAATAGAAGACCTCATCGAAATGGCAAATGCAGATCTTATTTCCTACACCATCGCAGATGACCATATAGCCAAGCTTTGGAGCAAGATATTTGAGGATATTACTGTCTATGACGAACTGTCTATCAACACCGGTGGCAGCATCGCATGGGCCGTGCGAAAAAACACGCCTAACCTGATCTACGAGGTGAATCGCTTCCTGAAACGACATCGCAGCGGCACATTGTTCGGAAATGTTGTGAAGAACCGATACTTGGAGAACCCATATTGGGCGAAACGTGCCTTGTCCGAAAACGAGAAAATGCGCTTCAACGATGTTGTTGATATTTTCAGAAAATATTCTGATCTGTATAACTTCGACCACTTGATGCTTCTAGCCCAGGGCTATCAGGAGTCCCAACTTGATCACGACCGAAAAAGCCCGGTTGGCGCTATCGGCATCATGCAAGTCATGCCTTCGACAGGAAAAGCAATGGAGGTGGGCGATATTAAGGATATTGAAAACAATGTTCATGCGGGCAGCAAGTATTTGAGAAAAATCATCGACCACTATTTTAACGACCCCGAGATAAGTGAAACCAACAGAGTCCTGTTTGCCTTTGCCGCATACAACGCAGGCCCCACCCGAATCCAAAAACTGCGCAGAAAAACAGAAAAATATGGTCTGGATCCGAACGTCTGGTTTGGTAATGTTGAGCACACCGTCGCCCGCCACGTCGGCCGGGAAACCGTCACTTATGTCGCGAACATTTCAAAGTACTTCATTGCCTATCGCTTAATTGAGGAGCAATCCGCGGTAAGGAATGCAGTCAAAGAGAGCGCTCAAGGCGACCAATAGACGACCGCTAAAATTACAGGGAAGCACCATCGAAGACCTTGATATCCAGAGCAAAAATATCAAGGTCTTCAACACACCCAAGATTCACACGAAATTTGCCTGGCTCACGGCGAGTTTCATGAAACGTATAGATACCGCATTTTTCGCAAAAAAAGTGTTCTGCAATTTCAGAACCGAATTTGTAACTGCGCAAAGCGCCTGAACCGAGATCTTCTATTTTTAACTGCTCTGCGCTCAAAGCTTGCGGCAGCATCACTGCGCCCTTGCGTCGACACATAGAACAATTGCAACGCAAACCCTCTTTGATCTCGTCGGCGGAAAATTCAAATTTCACCGCACCACAATGACAACTCCCCGCATAATCAACCATATATTGCTCCTGAACGTGTTATTTGATGACTTCCGCCAATTTCTCGAGATAGGCGTGCTTTAGAGGTTCGTCGATAAAACTACTACAAATACTCTGTTCGGCAAGCTGCGCTGCCTGAATTCTCGTCATCCCCAGCTCGCGAGCGAGCGCCTCAAAGTTCTCCAGCACATATCCCCCGAAAAAAGACGGATCGTCAGCATTGACCGTAACAACAAGTCCCTGCTCAAGCATATCGAGAATCGTATGCTCCGACATGGTCTCAAACACCTTCAAGCGCACGTTGCTTTGCGGACATACAGTAAGAGGCATGGATTCGCGAACCAGACGTTCAACCAGCGAAGCATCCTCAAGACAGCGAACACCATGATCGATACGCTCTACTTTCAGTAGATCAAGCGCTTCGAAAATATACTCGGGCGGACCTTCCTCCCCTGCATGCGCAACCGTTTTAAGGCCAAGCTTTCTCGCCTCTGCAAACACACGCTCAAACTTCGAAGGGGGATGCCCGAGCTCGGAAGAATCGAGGCCAACACCCACAAGATGATGCAAAAATGGCTTGGCCTGCTCAAGCACTGCAAACGCGTCCTGCTCGCTTAAATGACGCAAAAAACAAAGAATCAAAGCACTGGAAATACCCAACTGTGTTTCTGCATCCTCTAAAGCGCGAGTGATACCATCGAATACCGTGGCAATCTCAATGCCGCGCTCCGTGTGCGTTTGGGGATCGAAAAACAACTCGGTATGCACAACACCCTGCTCCTGACATTTGAGCAAATACGCCCAGGTCAGATCATAAAAGTCCTGCTCATGAACAAGCACCGCGGCACTTTGGTAGTAAATGTCCAGAAACGACTGCAGGTTTGTAAATTGATAAGCCGCACGCACTTCATCAACAGAGTTATAGGGCAACTCAATGCGATTACGCTCTGCAAGCCTGAACATCAGTTCCGGCTCAAGGGATCCTTCAATATGCAGATGCAACTCTGCCTTCGGCAAAGCCTTTAAGAACTCCCGCGTTGGCGACTCATCTGGTCTTGCCGTTTGTTCCCAAACACGCTTTCGCTGCATCCTCATTGCTCCTTAAATTTGATCTCCGCTCTATTCTGGCACTCTATAAACCGAACGCAAGTGATTAAGATCAGTACAAGTGCAAATGCTTATTCACGCTCCGCTTTCGATCGGTAAAAGAGGTTAATCAGTGCGCCACTCATGATTAATAAGGTGCCAAATAGATCCGAACTACAGGGAATCTCATGAAAAAACAGGAAGCCAAAAATCACGGCAAACAAGA
>DAITOW010000336.1:0-3040 GCA_036833965.1 Oleiphilaceae bacterium | reverse complement strand
CGCAAAGAGACAGGACAAGCGCCACCCTGATAGGGTTCGAGCACACCCTTCAACTCGTTTAAAAAGCCGTTTTTAAACTGCTCAGCGTGGACATTAAGTACGAGTTTTGACGCATATTGCTGGCGGGCATCCACAAGCGACATGACCCGATCGACACGAAGCTTCATGTTGCCGGAGAAATCGTCATGACTGACCCCTCCCTCGATAACCACAACCGTGTCTTTGCTCAACTGCTCCCTAAACTCGTCGTACGTATCAGAAAACAAGGTCGCCTCGATGCGAGCAGAACGATCGTCCAGAGTGACAAAGCACATGTTCTGACCCCGTTTGTTTTTCATCAAACGCAAATCTACTATCAACCCGGCAATCGCAATCTTGTTACGACTAGGCTTCAAATCCACAATGGCGCTGCGCGCGAACCGACGAACTTCAGACTCATACTCATCAAAAGGATGCCCGGTCAGATAGAGACCCAGCGTATCTTTTTCATGCGACAGTCGCTGCTTTTCAGACCATTCGCGAACCCCCTCGGATCTTTGGTAAACATCATCGTCTGTTTCATCCGGCACCACCGCACCAAACAAGTCACTCATTCCTGAGTTCTGGTTTCGTGAATTCTGATCGGCACGCTTGATCGCCTCTTCAATCGTTGCCATCAAACGGGCACGACTCGGACCAATTTCATCCAGCGCACCCGAGTAGATCAACGCTTCCAGAGCACGCTTGTTCACTTTACGCAAATCAACACGATCGCAAAAATCGAAGAGATTCTTGAATCTTCCGCCTTTGGCGCGCGCAGCCAAGATACTTTCGACCGGACCTTCACCCAAGCCCTTGACGGCTCCAAGCCCGTAAACGATTTGCGACTGCTCATCGACTGTAAAGGTGTAGTCACTGACATTGACATTCGGCAGAACGATGGACAGCTTCATCTTCCGGCACTCTTCAATCAGAGTAACGACCTTATCGGTATTCTGCATATCGGCTGTGAGTACCGCAGCCATAAACTCAGAGGGGAAATGCGTTTTCAACCAAAGCGTCTGATAGGAAACAAGCGCATAAGCTGCTGAGTGCGATTTGTTAAAACCATAACCGGCAAATTTCTCAACCAGATCAAAGATCTTCATCGCCAGATCAGGGTCAACACCCTGCCCAACCGCTCCCTCGCGGAAAATCTCCCGCTGCTTGGCCATCTCTTCCGGTTTCTTCTTACCCATCGCCCGGCGAAGCATGTCGGCGCCACCCAGTGTATAACCGGCAAGCGCCTGGGCAATCTGCATTACCTGTTCCTGGTAAACAACAACGCCATAGGTCGGCTCCAGAATAGACTTGAGGCATTCATGCTGGAAATCCGGGTGAGGATAGGCAACCGGAGCACGACCATGTTTCCGGTTAATAAAGTCATCTACCATGCCGGAGTCCAGAGGACCCGGGCGGAACAAAGCCACAAGCGCGATCATATCCTCGAGATTATCAGGCTGAAGCTTTTTAATAAGTTCCTTCATACCGCGCGATTCCAGCTGGAACACGGCAGTGGTTTCGGCGGTTTTCAGCAGGCGAAACGATTCCTGATCATCGAGAGGAATACGTTCAATATTAATTGGCGCGCGCCCTTCTTTCTCAAGCCTTGGGTTGATCATCTTCAGGGCCCAATCAACGATGGTCAGGGTACGCAAGCCCAAGAAGTCGAACTTCACCAGTCCGGCATCCTCAACATCGTTCTTATCGAATTGGGTAACGAGACCACCACCCTCTTCATCGCAATAGAGCGCCGCAAAATCCGTTAGCTTGGTGGGCGCAATAACAACGCCTCCAGCATGCTTACCTACGTTTCGGGTAACCCCTTCCAGAGACAAGGCCATTTCCCAGATTTCCTGGGCTTCTTCGTCCTGCTCCAAAAACTCTTTAAGCGCCGGCTCGACTTCAATCGCTTTCGCGAGCGTCATGCCTACTTCGAACGGGATGAGCTTGGAGAGCTTATCGGCCAGACCATAGGATTTACCCTGGACACGAGCAACGTCGCGCACTACCGCTTTCGCAGCCATGGTTCCGAAAGTAATAATCTGGGAAACGGCCGTACGACCGTAGTGATCCGCAACATAGCCAATGACCCGATCGCGACCATCCATACAGAAATCGACATCAAAGTCGGGCATCGAAACACGTTCCGGGTTCAAAAACCGCTCAAACAGCAGGTCGTATTGGAGAGGGTCAAGATCGGTAATTTTCAAGGCATAGGCAACCAGCGAACCTGCACCGGAGCCTCGTCCCGGACCAACAGGAATACCGTGATTTTTCGCCCACTGGATAAAGTCCATTACGATGAGGAAATAGCCGGGAAATCCCATTTGCAGAATGATGTCGAGCTCAAACTTCAGGCGCTCATAGTATTCCTCTCTCGCCTCTGGCGTATCACGCCCTTCCAGAATAGTTTCGAGCCGCTGATCAAGCCCGTCCCTGCATAACTTGCGGAAAAACGTATCCATCGTCATGCCTTCCGGCACAGGATATTGCGGCAGGAAATACTCGCCCAGGCGAATTTCTACATTGCAGCGCTTGGCAATTTCGATCGTGTTTTGAATAGCTTCAGGAATATCACTGAAAAGGTCGAGCATTTCCTCTGTGCTTTTGAGGTATTGCTCTTCACTGTATCGACGCGTTCGTCTTGGATCATCAAGGGTATCGCCATCGGCAATACACACTCTCGCCTCGTGCGCCTCGTAATCGTCCCGACTCAGAAACTGGACATCGTTCGTTGCGACAACCGGGCACTGAATTTCACGCGCCAACCGCACTGACTCATGCAGACATTCCTCTTCGTTTTCGCGCTTGGTTCGGGTGAGCTCAAGGTAAAAACTGTTCGGAAAAACCCGCATCCAATGCTCTGCACGCTGCTTCGCCAAAGCATATTTACCGGAAACGAGGGCGCTGCCTACATCCCCAACGCGCCCGCCAGAGAGAGCAATCAAACCTTCCGCTGCATCTTCAAGCCAACTTCGCTTAATGACCGCACGCCCGAACTTCTGACCCTGAGTAAAGC
>DAITOW010000335.1:0-3049 GCA_036833965.1 Oleiphilaceae bacterium | reverse complement strand
CCAAAAACCCAAAGCTCCTTGCTAGAAGCTATGGAAGAGCGACAAATCTCTATCGATGGCAAGACCCGACCACTCCCTGAGCCGTTTTTCGTGATCGCCACCCAAAACCCGCTCGAGCAAGCCGGCACGTTTCCGCTTCCGGAGTCCCAGCTTGACCGATTCATGATGCGCATCAGCCTGGGCTATCCGTCACCCGAGGCAGAAAAGGAAATGCTGGCTGGCAAACCCCGAAGCCTGATGCTTAAAAGCCTGCAGCCGATCACCAACATTGAGCAATTATTGGAACTCCAGTCGAAAATCGACACGGTCGAAACCAGCAGCACACTGATTGACTATGTTTACCGGCTGACAGAAGCAAGCCGCGCGCTGGATCATCAACATGGTTTGTCACCCCGCGCCGCCATTTCCCTCCTAAATGCAGCCAAAGCATGGGCGTTTATCGAAGGTCGTCAACAGGTAGTTCCCGATGACGTGCAGGCAGTTTTCCCATATATTTGCGATCACAGGATGCCGCAGCGAGGACTACAGCAGGCTTCGGCAAGCGAGAAAATTCTAAAAACCGTAGATATTTTTTAGTTTGCCCCCATATGGTTTAGTATGACGTGATCTGCCTTCAACAAGGCTCATCACACAAATTTCCCGAGCCTGCACAAGCTGCAGGCTCGGCTCTATTAGACTTTTAAACTACTTTTTTGAGGTGCCCTAATGAGCGAAGCGAAGCACGCGAAACTACTAATTTTGGGCTCAGGCCCTGCCGGTTACACTGCAGCCGTTTATGGGGCGCGAGCGAATCTTAAGCCTGTTTTGATCACAGGTATTCAGGCCGGGGGCCAATTGACAACAACCACCGAGGTCGACAACTGGCCCGGAGATGTTGAAGGCTTGCAAGGTCCGGACTTGATGGTGCGCATGCAGGCGCACGCCGAACGCTTCGACACAGAAGTTATCTTCGATCACATCAACAAGGCTGATCTGAGCCAGAAGCCGTTTCGTTTGACAGGCGACTCCGGCGAATACACCTGTGACGCACTGATCATCGCAACAGGTGCGTCGGCACAGTATCTGGGGTTGGAGTCCGAAGAGAAATTTTCAGGCCGCGGCGTTAGTGCCTGCGCAACCTGCGACGGTTTCTTTTATCGAAACCAAACCGTTTGCGTGGTAGGCGGCGGTAACACAGCCGTTGAAGAGGCGCTTTACCTTTCCAATATTGCCAAAGAAGTCATTCTGATTCACCGTCGCGACACCCTGCGCTCAGAAAAAATACTGCAGGACAAAATTCGTGACAAGGCTGCGAACGGCAACATCCGCTTTGAATGGAACCACACACTGGAAGAAGTATTGGGCGATGATGCAGGCGTGACAGGCGTACGCATCAAATCAACCGAGACAGGCGAAACGAAAGACATTGAGTTAACCGGCGTATTCATCGCGATCGGCCACAAGCCGAACACCGAGCTGTTCGATGGCCAGCTGGAAATGGACAATGGCTACCTGACAATCAAATCCGGCTTGCAAGGCGGCGTAACCTCAACGAGTATTCCTGGCGTTTTCGCAGCGGGTGATGTCACCGACCAGGTATACCGTCAGGCAATTACATCAGCTGGCTTCGGCTGTATGGCTGCTCTGGACGCTGAGAAATACCTGGATGACCTTGAATAGGACCACATTGTCCTCGTTCATTGCATAGTTGACATAGCTTGATGCCGAAATATTCTTCTATACTGAAAACTGAAGATTATTTCGGCTTTTTGTTTTTATGAGCTTACTCCCCTGGCTAAACCCAGAAGACACATTCCCTCCGGTTGAAAACGCGCTCAGCGACCCTAACGGCCTTCTCGCCGCAGGCGGCGACCTTTCTCCAGAACGCTTACTCGAGGCCTACCATCAAGGCATCTTTCCATGGTCCAGCGAAGATCAACCGCTCCTCTGGTGGAGTCCTGACCCGCGCTGCATTGTCTTCCCGGCAAAAGTACATGTATCCCGATCTCTAAAAAAGGCACTGCGAAAGCACGACTACTCCCTGAGCTTTGACCAGTGCTTCGAAGAGGTGATTGAGCACTGCGCTCGTGGCGAGGAATACACTGGCGGCTGGATCACCGACGAAATGAAAGAGGCCTACTCGATGCTCGCCAAACAGGGCGTCGCACACTCCGTTGAAGTTTGGCGAGACAAAAATCTGGTAGGCGGCCTTTACGGCATAGGCCTAGGGCACTGCTTTTTCGGCGAATCGATGTTTTCTCTCGAAAGTAATGCCTCAAAAGTTGCCTTCGCGGGCCTATGCAAGCAAGCCGAAAATTGGGGCTTCCCTATCATCGATTGTCAAATTGAGAACGAACACCTAAGCTCCTTAGGCGCCGAATTGATCCCAAGAAGCCTTTTCGACGAGTTAAGGCAAGCAGGCATTAGAGACAACAGAGTATTTACATGGCGCTTTGATGAAGACATTATTGAACGGATTCTAGCCAGCTAGGGCCAACGATATGAGCCAACTGCAAACCATGGTGTTCTACGCAACACCGGAACACCAATGCAGCTACCTGCCAGAGCAAAGAGCGACGACCATGTTCGTCGACCCAAAAGCCAGAGTAACGAATTCTGTTTACAGCCAACTTTCGGAACTTGGTTTTCGACGAAGTGGCAATCATTACTATCGCCCGCATTGTTCACACTGTCGCGCCTGTGTGCCGATACGGGTTTTAGCCACTGAGTTCAAGCCAAGTAGAAGTCAGAAGCGCGTGCTAAAAAATGCGAGCGGTATCAAGACCCAGATTCTGAGCGCAGATTTCCACGAAGACCACTATCTGATCTACGAGAAATACATCAACCAGCGTCATACCGATGGAGACATGTTTCCGGCGAGTCGTGAACAGTATCGTTCATTTCTGGTCGATGGCCGGGACTGCACACGTTTTGTCGAATTTTCCATCGACGATCACGTGCTTGGCATCGCGGTCGTAGACGAACTTGATGACGGCCTGTCTGCGATCTACACCTTCTTCGATCCCGTTTACTCTCACTTCAGCGTAGGAACCTACGCCGTCCTTTGGCA
>DAITOW010000334.1:0-3057 GCA_036833965.1 Oleiphilaceae bacterium | reverse complement strand
CATTCCTGAGCGTCCCAACTCAGAACCTAGTGTCCTGTGTGAAATGGCTGTGGGTGCGGCGAAAGAAGCGCTTGCCCAGGCTAATAAAACAAACAAGGACGTCGATGCTGTTCTTGTTGCCTGCTCAAACCTGCAAAGGGCTTATCCCGCGATCTCAATAGAGGTTCAGGACGCGCTCGGGATTGAAGGCTTTGCTTTTGATATGAATGTTGCTTGTTCCTCTGCGACTTTTGCCTTGCAAACAGCGTTGGATCTGGTGAAAGCGGGAACAGCTCGTGCAGTGCTCGTTCTTAACCCTGAGGTGTGTTCTGCGCACTTGAATTTCCGTGATCGTGACAGCCACTTTATTTTTGGAGACGTTGCAACGGCGATCCTGGTAGAAAGACAGGATCTTATGACCGTCGACACGTATTATGAAGTGGTCAGCGCTAAGTTGAAGACCCAGTTCTCGAACAATATCCGAAACAATTTTGGTTTTATGAATCATTGTGCGCCGGAAGGTCAAGGGTTGCCGGATAAGTTGTTCGTGCAGGAAGGTCGTAAGGTGTTCAAGGAAGTCTCTCCAATGGTTGCGAACATGATTGTTGAGCACCTAAGTGAAAACGATTTTGCTCCGGAGAGCATCAAGCGGCTTTGGTTGCACCAGGCTAACCTCAACATGAATCAACTCATTGCGAAAAAGGTTCTAGGTCGTCCAGCTGAGGACTCAGAGGCACCAGTCATTCTGGATGAGTATGCCAATACCTCGTCTGCCGGCTCTATTGTCGCGTTCCACAAATACAGGGACGATCTTGAAGTTGGTGACACCGGCGTTATTTGCTCGTTTGGTGCCGGCTATTCAGTAGGCAGTGTCATCGTCAAGAAATGCGCGGCTTGATCGCCTGATAAAAAACGGATTTTCAGCAACTCGTGAACCAGAGCAGACAGATCAGCAGAAAAAACGGAGTTTTGTTAGGTTTGATTATCCTGCTCTGCTTCGGCGCGCCCATGGCTGTTTCTGCAGAAGAGGCCGATGTTGATCCGTATGAAGGGTTTAATAGGGCGATGTTCAGTTTCAATGAACAAATTGATACCTATATCGCTAAACCCTTAGCTCAGGCCTACGACTTCATCATGCCCGGATTTGTAAACGAGGGCATCACCAATTTCTTCAATAATCTGGATGACGTTGAGACACTAGCCAATAGTATTCTTCAGGCGAAGTTTCATAACGCCGTGGTTGCCTTAAATCGCGTTATCTGGAATACGACCTTTGGTTTGGCCGGTTTTATTGATGTCGCAACGTATATGGACTTGCGGGCCGATGAGGAAGATTTTGGTCAAACGCTAGCCGTTTGGGGATATGAAAGTAGTAGTTATATCGTTTGGCCGTTTTTGGGGCCTTCGACGATTCGTGATAGTTTTGGTCGCGTTGGCGACAGCTATACAGACCCGGTGCATTATGTTGAAGGACTGTCTACGTTGGATCGGCTAGCCATTCAGGGGCTGAAAGCACTTGATCTTCGTGCCGATTTGCTGAGTGTTGAAGGGTTGATGACGGGAAGTGATCGCTACACCTTTATCCGAAATGCCTTTCTTCAGAACAGAGAGTTTCTGATCCGAGATGGTGAGGTTGTTGATGATTTTGCCTCAGAAGATCTCTATCTAGACGATTTTTAGCACGCACTCCAAAACTGTGAACAAGCACTTGAGATTGGGTTGCTTTTACATTCATTCACATCAAAACATCTCAAATCCACATTTGTAGGTAGTGCTCTCATCTATAGTTGTTTCTATACCTCGTGATCAAAGGCGGTTTAAGTGGTTAAGAAGCAGGCACACATAACTAAACTTCAGCGTTATTTGGCGAAAGCAGAGAGCTATAATCAGTGGTCAGAAATTGCCCAGACCCTTGATGATGCCTTGGATAACCAGCAGTGGAAGCTTGATCCTTACTCCGATATCTTCAATTTTGATCTGCTCTCCGAGCGTATGCATGCACTTCGTAATCTTCGCCTAGAGAACAACATTAGTGGTTTGACTCGTGCCTTGAGAGAAGGCTTGCACCATGATCTGGGTAACATGGGTGACCCTCGTCTGTACAACCAATGTTATATAGGCACCAAGCGCCTTATTGATGATTATGTCGATGAAGTATGCGTCGCTCTTCGTTATCTATGTGATCACCCGAAATCGACAATGCTTCCCGCTCAAAAACTGGATTTCTTTAAAGCGGTTTTGCTTAGTTATGGTCGTCCTGCGCTTTTAATGAGTGGTGGGGCTTCTCTGGGAGCTTTCCACTTGGGTGTTGTCAAAGCCTTGTGGGAGCGAGACCTGCTTCCCCAGGTCATTGCTGGCTCAAGCGCAGGCTCCATCATTGCCGCGTTGCTCGGTACTCATACCGATGATGAGCTGCCTGAATTCTTCGATCCCGAAGCGCTGACTTTAAAACCATGGAAGTGGGCTGGAGTGCTAAACGGCATTCGTGGAAAGGGCTTCATGGATCAGAAGCAGTTGCAGGAGACGATTCGTTGCTATATCGGCGATTACACGATGCAGGAAGCATTTGAGCGGACTGGTCGAAGCGTCAATATTTCTGTTTCGCCGGTCAAGCACAATCAAAAAGAAAGACTTCTGAGTGGCTATACCTCTCCGTATTTGTTGATGTGGAGCGCCGCTTTGGCGTCCTGTGCTGTACCAACGGTGTTCCCACCAGTGCAGCTTCAGCAAAAGGACGAAAACGGTCAGCAATCTCCCTATATGCCTCGTCTTCGTTGGGTTGATGGCAGTGTTGTATCGGATCTGCCGGTGGAGCGTCTCATGCATCTACACGATGTTAATTACAGTATCGTGAGCCAGACAAATCCGCATGTCGTGCCCTTCTTGAAAAAAGAACACGAGGACTCGAACAAACTCCTACACTTGCCGGGTAAAATCCTAAAAGGTGAGTTACGCTTTCACGGCGAGGCGGTCTTTGATTATTTGAGGAAAAATACCACTAACCCGGTTGTTCGGCAGACGTCAGGGCAAATGTATTCGCTGCTTTCCCAAAGCTATAAAGGCGATGTGACGCTTTCT
>DAITOW010000333.1:0-3063 GCA_036833965.1 Oleiphilaceae bacterium | reverse complement strand
GTTCTGAGTTGAATCGCCATCGACTTCGCGGTAATTTAAACCTCCGCTTTCGCTTAGCACGTCGACCAATAGACGGCCACCGTCAAGGTGTTCAAAAGTAAAGCTCTGGGTTGGATTGGCGGCCGTTAGCTCACCAGCAAGCGCCAATACCGTGTTGGTGTCTGAGCTTGATCCATCAAAATCTTCATAGCTAAGGCCATTGGCCTGTAACGAACCATCAGACATTGAGCCAAAGGTTAAGCCGGTGGTTTCGATCAAACGATAACTCACGGCATTGTTGGTCACATCACTATCAAAGGCATTCGCTGTAATATTGGCCAACGTGCCCGCTGCAGCATTTTCATCGACAAAATTAGCATTCGCATCGGTATCCGTTGCGACCGTGACATCAAACTCGTCAACATCGGTAACGGTAACGGTTTGCATAGGCGAAGTGGTGCTCGTTCCATCGGCGCTAGTGGCCTTGATGAAGAAGCTGTGGCTTAAAGCCGTTTCGGCATCGAGCGGCGAAGCGACGGTAACGACACCTGTACCAGGATCTATCGCAAAAGGACCATCGTAGGTCAAACCATCAGCGTCCACGAGGCTATAGCTAACATCGGCAACGGCATTATCAAGATCTTGCGCAAAACCGGTAATACCAACCGTTGAGCCAACGGCAATATTTTCGGCAATAACACTGGCATTAGGATCAATATCGGTGGTGGCCAACAAGGCATCATTGGTACCGGTTATTTCAATGGTGCTGGTTACTGTGTTTGATAAGGCTCCGTCGGCATCGATCACCTGATAGGTAAAGGACCCTGACGCAACAGAACCATCTGGCAACGCATCTAAATCAAACGATGCAATTCTATATGAACCATCGGCATTCACGGTCAGATTCACGTCTTGCGTTTGCGCAACGCCCTCAGCATCCGTATAGGCCAGCTTGACGACAACCGCCGCGCCAACATTCGCGGATGCTCCGTTAATGGTGCCGATTTGCAAACTGGCATCATCATCCTCGGTATCTGTCGCCTGAGACAACAAATTGCTCTCACTCGCTACAACGCTAATACCTGCTTCAAGCGCGTCCTCTGAGAAGCGATTGTCTTCTGCGCTAACAACAGGCGCATCATTCACCGGTTGCACCATCAGGTTCAGTTCATAGCCTTCTGTAACAGCAATACCATCGGTGACGGAGTAAGTGAAAACAACTTCGCCGTTAAAATCAGAGACTGGCGTGTAGGTCCAGGTACCATTGCCATTGTCTACCAGCTCTCCCACGTTTACGCTCAAGTCCTGAGCGGTCAGAATCGGGCTGTCTATGTCGTCTGCATTCGAGAGAAGTAGTGTCTGGCTGATGAGAAAGCTGGTGTCTTCGGCCGTTTCGGCTTGTGCAATTCCTGTAATTTCAGGTGCCTGATTCGGACCATCGTCTTCCACGAGCGCGCCGCCATCATCAAACGCACCTGCGTAGGTCTCGGATTCGTATCCAAACTCGGAAATATCTTCAAAGTCTGCCGTATGCTCGACTAACTGTGCTGAGCCTGCCGCCCCCTGCCCCTGACGCAAGGCGCCAATGCCGGGATCGGTTTCTTCGTCTTCAGCATTAAGGTCATCCAACACATCACCGTCTGCGAGAATCTCTCCGGAGAGTTGCCCCTCCGAGTCATAACCCTCCGACGTGTAGAGTTCGCCCAAACGAATTTCCAGATGAGAATCAATGAAGTGCTCAAGGTCTGTCTCGTCATGCACACCTACGATCGAGCCGGGCTGAAGTACCATATCTTGTGTCATGTCCAAACGCTGACCGTTCGGTGCGACAGCCCAGGCAGCATCGTCAAGCATGGCAAGGATAGTTGGGTTCTGGATTACGACGTATTTCATATCGCCCTCTGATTCTCTCTAGTAATTTTTAGAATGGCAGAAGTGAGACAGGATCGACACTTCTGCTCAAAGAGACTAGTACAAAAAACATGCACAGAGGGTGGAATAAACGAAGGAATTTGTGAGCTAAAACCGGTGTTTTGAAACAATATGTAACGGTCGACCTCAGACTCGCTGAGACCGTTGTTTTTTATAACAAATAGCAATAGCCGCGCACCAAAAAATGACCGTAATCATCTAAAGGTACAGAGCCAGACCTCGCTCTCCACACAAGCTAGTGTTGGAGACCGAGGCAAATCATGTTTTGTGGCCGAGTACTGTCAGGGGGCAGAGCCCCCTCGCTACAGATTTCGTTCATGTAGTTCGACGCCTAATCCCGTTATGCGGCCGAGTTGTCGGGGGACAGAGCCCCCTCGCTACAAGGTTTAGGACAAAGCCCCCTCGCTACACGTAACTGCTCTTATAAAGCGCCTCCATTCAGATTCTGATCGTCGATCATCTTCTGCAAAATATCGGCTTCGCTAATGCCTGTAGTATCACCACCATAAAGTTGATCAAGCGACACATTTTCAATGGTAATTTCCTGATCGACTGGCGCGCCAGCACCACCGGTATGTACCGAGATGACGGTGTTGCCCGCTGCATCTTCAGAAAGATCAATGAAGTCGGCTGCCAGAGCTCCGGTCGATGCATCATTGGTACCTAACAGCCCGTCTAAATCAATCTTATCGACTCCCACTTCAAAGTCGGTGATGGTGTCACTCGGTACACCTGGCCCTTCTGGCATTTGATCGCCATTATCCCAGCGGAAGGTGTCTTCGCCTGCGCCACCGGTTAAGGTGTCGTTGCCGGTGCCGCCGATTAAGACGTCATCACCATCACCACCATTGAGTGTGTCGTTACCGCCAAAGCCGAATAGCGCGTCAGGTGCGTTCGTGCCGGCGAGGTTGTCGCCGATCATAAAGTTACCCACCACTTCGTTAAGCACATCGACATCGGTCGTGGCGTTCACGGTGGTAGTACCATCGCTAACATCGTAGGTAATGCCCATAGTGCCGTTAAAGCCAGGGGTTGGCGTGAAGGTGAATGTATCATCGCCATTATCGACCACCGTACCGTTGGTGACGGCAATGTTGGATACCGCTAAGGTGCTGCCGTCCGGGTTATCAACCGTGGCTGTTAACTCCGCCA
>DAITOW010000332.1:0-3110 GCA_036833965.1 Oleiphilaceae bacterium | reverse complement strand
TTGTGAGCCATTAGATTACTCCTTTCGCTATCTGATTCGCACTAAGTGCAAACGCCTTAGCCTTTAATTCCAGTGATTTTCACCTCAGTGTACCACTGACGGTGACCCATTTGCTTCATGTGGTGCTTACGACGCTTGAACTTCATGATCTTAACTTTGTCATGACGACCGTGACTAACGATCTCCGCTGTCACTTTTGCGCCTTTCACGTTTGGCTCACCGATTTTTACATCGTCGCCGTTCGCAACTAGCAATACACGATCGAAATCAACTTTAGCGCCTGTCTCAAGCTCGATTTTCTCAAGCTTCAGTACTTCGCCTTCTGTAACACGGTGCTGCTTACCACCGCTTACGATAACTGCGTACATGTTCTTCTCCAAAAAATGTTTCCCTCTTCACGACCTTCAGGTCAACATGTTGTCATTTCTTCGCGCCAGAAAAACTGATTGCGTATCTGTTTCTAAAGGAAGCACTTCGGCAACCCTATAACAGAGAATAACGTCGCTCATTTGAGAGGGCGCGTGATTCTAAGACAAGCCCCTGACAAATGCAAGTAGATACCGAGGATTATCAGCGCTTATCTTGACACCGGACCGCGCTACTCATAGCATTTGCCTTCACAGCGACTTCTTGCGCTGCTTATCCCACAAAATCAGAACTATAAATGCAGCTAAAAGACATTTACAAAAGCGTCGAAAGCGAGTTTGGCGCAGTCAATGAGCTTATTGTCGAACAGCTCTCCTCCAGAGTCCCACTGGTTGAGAAAATCGCACAGTACATCGTTGAGAGCGGAGGCAAGCGCATGCGGCCTCTTGTTACTCTTCTGACTGCCAAAGCCTTAGGCAAAAGCGATCAGGACACGATCAAGCTTGCCTCCATTATCGAGTTCCTGCATACCGCGACTCTTTTGCACGACGACGTGGTCGACACGTCCGACTTGCGACGCGGCAAAGCAACGGCCAATGCCAACTGGGGCAACGCCCCCAGCATACTGGTCGGCGACTTTCTGTACTCGCGAGCCTTCCAAATGATGGTCGAGATCGGCAGCATGGATGTTATGTCTGTGCTTGCAAACGCAACCAATGTCATTGCGGAAGGTGAAGTATTCCAGTTAATGAATGCGAAAAATCCGGACATTACAGAACAGCAGTACTTCGATGTGATCGAATACAAAACGGCCATGCTGTTTGTAGCTGCCTCTCATGGAGCTGCAATGCTCGCAAAAGCAGACAAATCACAACAAATCGCCGCCAAGCAGTACGGCCTGCAGCTTGGCTTAGCCTTCCAGTTAGTGGATGACATCCTCGATTACTCGGGCAACAGTGAAGAAATGGGCAAGAATACCGGTGACGATCTCGCCGAAGGAAAGCCCACGCTACCGCTAATCTACGCTATGCGGGAAGGATCTGAGCAGCAGCGCACGTTTATCCGAAATGCGATACGAAAAGGTGAGCGCGAGAAAATTGATGAAGTTATCGCTATCGTCAAAGAAACCGGCGCGCTCGACTACACTCTGGAAGCCGCAGAGAATTGTAAGCGCAAAGCTATTGAAGCAGCGCAACAACTTGGTCAAAATGAGCATAGCGAGGCGTTGGGCTATATTGCGGAACTAAGCGTTAATAGAAACAAATAAAGCACTTGAACTTCCTCTATTGACCAATCCTTGAATCCAATTTTACAGGTTGAGCCCATAGCATGAGAACGTTGTCCGAAATCGATGCATCCTTCCTGTTTCTTGAAAGCAGCAGAGCCCCTTTGCATGTAGGCGGCACTTATGTTTTTAAAAAAAAGAGTTCTCGCGCCCGCTTTGGCTTCGATAAATTCAAAGCTATTCTCGAATCAAAGCTCGGTAATGAAGACTTTTTCCGCCAGAAGCTTGTTGAGGCGCCCCTAAACAATGAATTTCCGATTTGGTGTGATGATCCAAGCTTCGATCTGGGCAACCATGTTCATCACATCCAGTTAAACGCTCTCAAACATCCATGCTCACTCGAAGAGCTGGCATCAAAAATTTTGAATACACCGCTAGAAAGGCATCAACCTCTTTGGCAAGCATATTATGTCGACGGGCTCGAGAATGAGCCAAATTACGACAAAACCCACTTTGCGCTAATTCTTGTAACTCACATTGCTGCGCTCGATTCCGCAAGCGGGGAAGACGTATTAAGCCAACTGCTGGACGTCAGCCCCCATGTAAGCAAGCTTGCGAAACCCGAACCCTGGTCACCCTCTGCACTTCCAGAAACCAGTTCGATACTGGAGGCGGCTTATAACAAGGCGCTCACCATCCCGACCGCATTGACCAACATGTTAAAGGACACAGCTTCTTCTGCTTTCTATGGAGTTCTGTATGAGAGACTGCAAAGACTGAATCTGCCGGCGGCACTGCTTAGCGTGGCGACAACGCCAATCAACAAAAAAGTGACTAGCAAGCGGGTTAACGACAACCTGCATCTTTCTTTTTCAACGGTTCGGGCCTTGAGAACGGGCCTGGAGAATGTGACGACGAACGACATTCTTATCGGCATCTGCGCTGAAGCGCTGCACTGCTACCTGAAAGATCACAATGCGCTTCCGAAAGCACCTTTAATCGCACTGTCTCCGATCTCCGTTCGCTCCACCAGCCTGAACTACAAGTCCGGCAAGCAACTCACCGCAAGCCTGTTTTCATTGATCACAAATGAGCCGCACCCCATCAAGCGAATCCGTGAAATTCACGCTATGGCGACGAATTCAAGCCATTATGACGATGCAATTTCTGCAAATCGGTTAACTGAACTTGTACCGACCAATATGACTGCACTCTCAGCGCGTGTCTATTCAGAATTCCTGCTCGCGCAGAAGTTCAAACCGATGTTCAATCTGCCAATTATCAACATCCCAGGACCGCAGTTCCCACTCTATTTTGAAGAGAACGAACTGGTTTCCATCTCAAGCAGCAGCCCATTGTTTGATGGCATAGGCCTCACTATTACAATTATCAGCTACAACGGCCGCTACCATATCAACTGCACCTACTGCCCGGACAATTTCGTCGGAGACAAAGCGTTCTCCAGCTATTTAAAAGAAGCGACTGCACGAATTGAGTCCATGCAGAATGAGGACGTGGA
>DAITOW010000331.1:0-3111 GCA_036833965.1 Oleiphilaceae bacterium | reverse complement strand
TCTGGAGATGATATTCAAGCTTTATACCATCGAATTCGTAACGGTGATTTTGCGACTGGCTCCGGCGGGACGCGCGAGCAAAGTGTCGATCAGGCCTACTTGGATACCATCGTAAATGATGTCGCTGTTGCTGCGCCGCTAAAGGTAGTGGTTGATGCGGGTAATGGTGTAGCTGGTGAGTTAGGTCCCAGATTGATTGAAGAATTGGGGTGCGAGGTGATACCTCTGTATTGTGATATTGATGGAACGTTTCCGAATCACCATCCTGATCCTGGCAAACCGAAGAATCTGGAAGATCTGATTGCAGCCGTGGAGGCGAATGATGCGGACGTTGGTATTGCGTTTGATGGTGATGGCGATAGGGTCGGTGTTGTTACGAATACGGGCAAGATAATCTGGCCTGATCGTTTGTTAATGCTGTTTGCCAAAGACGTTGTGTCGCGTAACCCGGGTGCAGACATTATTTATGATGTGAAATGTTCGCGGAGATTGAATGGCTTGATCGCAAGTTATGGCGGTCGCCCAATTATGTGGAAGACGGGCCATTCTTTGATAAAGGCCAAGATGAAAGAGACTGGCGCTCTGCTTGCAGGGGAAATGAGTGGGCACATCTTTTTCAAGGAGCGTTGGTTCGGGTTTGATGACGGCTTGTACAGCGCAGTTCGTTTGCTGGAGCTTCTTGGTATCGAAGATCGTAGTTCAGAAGAAGTGTTTGCGGATTTTCCGGAAGATGTCAGTACTCCTGAAATTAATATTGAAGTGAGCGAGGATGCCAAATTTGATTTGGTTGAAAAGCTTTGCGCTCGTGCAGCGGCGTTTGAAGATGGTAGCGTTTCTACCATCGATGGATTGAGAGTGGATTTTGCGGACGGTTGGGGCTTGTGTCGGGCGTCAAACACGACGCCGGTTTTGGTCTTGAGGTTTGAGGCTGACAACGAAGCGGCATTGAAGCGTATACAGCAGCGCTTTAAAGACCAGTTGCTCGCAGTGGATGCGAGTTTGAACGTCGATTTTTAACGAAGAGTAGTATGAATGAGTTTAGATAAAGAAAGCGCGATACAGGTTGCTTCGGTATTAAATAGAGCATTGCCTTATATCCAGCGCTTTGCAGGAAAGACCATTGTTATCAAGTACGGTGGCAATGCGATGGAAAATGAGGAACTCAAGAATAGCTTTGCTCGCGATGTCGTCTTGATGAAGTTGGTAGGCATAAACCCGATCGTTGTGCATGGTGGTGGACCTCAAATCGGTGATTTGCTAAAGCGCCTTAATATCGAGAGTCGTTTCGTCGATGGCATGCGTGTTACGGATGCCCAGACGATGGATGTCGTTGAGATGGTGCTCGGTGGTTTGGTGAATAAGGAAATCGTTGCTCTGATCAATCGCAACGGTGGTAAGGCGATCGGTTTAACAGGAAAAGACGCTGACTTTATCAGGGCTCGTAAACTTGAAGTCTCCCGCGCTGCTCCAGAAGTTCAAAAATCGGAGATTATTGATATCGGCCATGTTGGGGAGGTTAGTAAAATTAATCCGGAAGCCATCAATATGCTGGTTCACAGTAACTTTATTCCTGTGATCGCGCCTATTGGCGTGGGTGAGAATGGCGTCTCTTACAATATCAATGCCGATTTGGTTGCAGGAAAGGTCGCTGAAGAATTAGGCGCAGAAAAACTGATCTTGTTGACGAATATAGCGGGTCTTCAGGATAAGCAAGGTCGGGTATTGACGGGATTAAACACCAAACAGGTTGATGACTTGATTGAAGACGGAACAATCTATGGTGGCATGTTGCCTAAGATTTCCTGTGCTTTAAGCGCTGTACGTAATGGCGTTAAAAGTGCCCATATAATTGATGGGCGTGTTAGTCATGCCACTCTGTTGGAGATCTTTACCGATGAGGGTGTAGGAACCTTAATCAGTAATCTGTAAGTATTCGAAATTAGGCGGTTGCGACTCTGTTTCCGCCTTCTTTTATAGCTTTATACAAGGCTTTCTCAGCTCTTTGCAGCAAGTCTGTTGCATTATCTCTCTCCCTCAGATTTGTAATTGCAGCCGAAACTGTAATCGTACCGAGTTGAACTTTTGCAGCGCTGTCCGAAAGTGTTTGTTTTGCAAGCCTTTTGCAAAGGTTGTCAGCAACGCTATGCGCATCTTTGGCGCTAGTGTCTGGGAGTATCATCCCAAAGCTCTGTGAGCCATAGCGCGCAATGGTATCGCTACCTTTGAGGTTCTTTTTAAACAGAGTGGCGATAAACTTAAGTACCTTATCGGCAATCGTATCGCCGTAAGTTGCACGGAACTCCTCAAACTTGTCCACCTCAAGAATAACAACCGCCAGCGCCTCGCCGTCTGTCTGAGCCATCGCAGCATGTGTCTCGAGGTCTTCTACAAATACATTTTTGGTCGGGATGCGGGTAAGGGCATCAATACTGGACTCACCGCTGAGGCGAGCAACTTCTTCCTTCAGTTGCTGCATTTCTCTGGACATCGTTAGCAATGATTCCTGCATAGTATTGCTTGCCAGTTCTCTATTTTTCGTATGCTCAATTAATTGCGCAACCATAAACTTTAGCTCGCCAATGCTCTGCATCGCCTCGGCTTCCGTTGATATATCCTGAAGAGCCTTTGAATATTGGCCTAAACCCTGACCTTCCTGGCGAGCCTGTTTAAGAAAGTTGTTGATCACCTCTTTCGTGGCGTCGCTCAACTGGTTTACAAGTGCTTCGCGTTCACTTGCGATATGTTTCTGATAAAGGTCCTTATGAATAGCGGAAGTAAAAGCAGTTTTTCCAAGATCCAACAAGTGTATTTCATTGATGAGTGATGGATTTCGACCGCTAACGTACTCATACCAGACGGCGTAATTCTCTGGGGTGGTGGCAATGTTGCGCTTCTGCATTTCTGGCAGCGTCTGCTTTAACAGATTTACTGCCGCTGTAATGTCGCTGCTTGATTGCATGATGAGGTCTTTCTCGCAATTAGTGCTTGGGCAAAAAAATTAAGCTTATATAATAAGTTATAGCAGAAATCTTAAGTTGCTTATAACTTTTGAAGATAAGTTGTTATTGTAGTTAATCTTTCGAGATATTTGATGTTTGCTATAGTTTAAAT
>DAITOW010000330.1:0-3111 GCA_036833965.1 Oleiphilaceae bacterium | reverse complement strand
CTTCCAACGAGGTTTGTGCTTTTTCAAGCAACTCATTGAGCGAGTCATCCGCAAGACGAATCTTGAACCACTCTGAAGCCTCGAGAGTTTGCAAGTAATCCCCAGAAAGCGTGTCGCCTTTCTTAAGGCCTGGCGCAGAAATAATTGCCTGACCATCAATCGCGGCTTTCAATCGCTCGTAAGTCGCGCCCTGAAGAATACGATACTCGTCTTTCAAGTCCTTCCTGAACTTGTCTAACTGTGCATTCTCAATATCAAGTGCACGCTGGTCTTTCTCTACACCATCTCGCGTAAATACCTGAACATCAATTACAGTACCGCGTGTTCCGGTAGAAACACGCAATGAAGTGTCTTTAACGTCAGATGCCTTCTCACCAAAAATTGCACGTAACAGTTTCTCCTCTGGTGTTAGCTGTGTTTCACCCTTCGGAGTTACCTTACCAACGAGGATGTCACCGGCACCAACTTCTGCACCAATATAAACAATACCCGACTCATCAAGTTTTGAAAGAGCGCTCTCGCCGACGTTTGGAATATCCGCGGTAATCTCTTCACTACCCAGTTTGGTATCACGCGCAACACAGGTTAGTTCCTGAATGTGAATGGTTGTGAAGCGGTCTTCCTGAACAACACGCTCAGAAACGAGAATGGAGTCCTCAAAGTTGTAGCCATTCCAAGGCATGAAGGCGATTCGCATATTTTGACCAAGGGCCAATTCACCCATGTCTACGGAAGGACCATCTGCCATCACGTCACCGCGAGACACTTGCTCACCCTGACGGACAAGAGGCTTTTGGTTGATACAAGTGTTTTGGTTAGAGCGAACGTACTTGGTCAGATTATAGATATCTACACCCGCATCACCTGCTTCTACTTCATCATTGTTGACACGGACAACAATACGACCAGCATCAACGCTCTCAATCACACCACCGCGCTCAGCAACAACACAAACGCCGGAATCTTGCGCAACAATCCGCTCAATACCTGTACCAACTACCGGCTTTTCAGAGCGCAGCGTCGGAACCGCCTGACGTTGCATGTTCGAACCCATCAACGCCCTGTTCGCATCATCATGCTCAAGGAACGGAATCAAGGATGCGGCAACAGATACAACCTGACGCGGACTTACGTCCATATAATTCACCTTTTCAGGCGGCATCACTGTTGTTTCGTTTTTATGACGAACTGTTACCAGTTCTTCTGTTAGCGTGTTCTTCTCATCGACAAGTGCGCTTGCCTGAGCGATAACGTAACCACTCTCTTCGATCGCGGAAAGATACTCAATCTCGTCCGTTACCAAACCATCGACCACTTTCCTATATGGGCTTTCCAAGAAGCCATAGGAGTTCGTACGAGCATATGTTGCCAACGAGTTAATCAAACCGATGTTTGGACCTTCTGGCGTTTCGATCGGACATACACGACCATAATGCGTAGGGTGAACGTCACGGACCTCAAAGCCTGCACGCTCACGAGTCAGACCACCTGGACCCAATGCCGATACACGACGCTTGTGCGTCACCTCGGAAAGCGGGTTATTCTGATCCATAAACTGTGACAACTGGCTGGAACCGAAGAACTCTTTAACAGCTGCTGCAACGGGCTTGGCATTGATCAGGTCTTGCGGCATCAAACCGTCAGACTCCGCCATACTCAAACGCTCACGAACTGCTCGCTCAACACGAACCAAGCCAACACGGAACTGGTTTTCCGCCATTTCCCCTACAGAACGGATGCGACGGTTACCAAGGTGATCGATATCATCAACTTCATCCTTGGCATTACGAATGTCGATGAGCTTGCGCAATACATCAACGATGTCAGCCTGATCCAATACACCTTCGCCAGTTTCTTCAGTACGACGAAGACGACGGTTAAATTTCATTCGACCAACGGCAGACAAGTCGTAGCGCTCGGGCGAGAAGAAAAGATTGGTGAAGAGATTCTCCGCTGACTCTTTGGTTGGCGGCTCGCCAGGTCGCATCATGCGATAAATTTCAACGAGAGCCTCAAGCTGATTGCTTGTTGGATCGATACGCAAGGTATCTGAAATAAACGACCCGCAATCAAGTTCGTTAGTGTACAAAGTCTCAACTTCACTGATACCACTCGACAGCAATGCCTCTACGACTTCTTCTGTAATTTCTGTATTACAGCTTGCAAGCAGCTCACCCGTTTCCTCGTTAATAATGTCTTTCGCAAGAACTTTGCCGTACAAGTAGTCGCGAGGAACCTGAAGCGTACCGCCCAGCTTTTCAAGCTTACGGATATGACGTGGCGAAACAGGGCGACCCTGCTCCACAATCACTTCGCCATCTGCATCAAGGATATCAAAGCTTAGCTTTTCACCTCTCAAACGCTCTGGAACAAGTTCCAACTCAAAACCGTCATCGTTGACGACAAAGCGAGTTGTATCAAAAAACAAATCGAGGATTTCTTGATCTGACAGGTTAAGCGCGCGCAACAAAATGGTCGCAGGCAATTTTCGTCGACGGTCGATCCGGACGAAGACATTATCATTCGGATCAAACTCGAAATCTAACCAAGAACCGCGGTAAGGAATAACACGGGCAGAATGAAGCAGCTTACCAGAGGAATGCGTCTTACCTTTGTCGTGATCGAAAAACACACCAGGTGAACGATGCAACTGGGATACGATAACACGCTCGGTACCATTAACCACGAAAGTACCGTTATCCGTCATCAAAGGCATTTCACCCATGTAGACTTCTTGCTCTTTAATGTCTTTGATTGCGCGGTTCGAAGACTCTTTGTCATAAATGATTAGACGGACTTTGACACGAAGTGGCGCAGCGTATGTAACACCTCGCAGAATACACTCCTTGACGTCAAAGGCAGGCTCGCCAAGGCGATAGCTAACGTACTCAAGAGCTGCATTACCCGAAAAACTAACAATTGGAAAAACAGACTTAAACGCTGCATGTAAGCCTAAATCATCTCGCTCACCTGCATCCGCACCTTCTTGAAGAAAGCTTTTGTAAGAGTCTATTTGAATAGACAGAAGATATGGCACATCCATCACAGTCGGCAACGTGCCGAATTCTTTACGAATACGCTTTTTCTCTGTATACGAGTAGGTCATCTGTA